>CAZFQV010000518.1:0-1516 GCA_964521175.1 uncultured Sphingobacterium sp. | reverse complement strand
TATTATACGCCATACGGCTGTGATACCATTTGGCGGAAACAGCGTTACCGAAGATATACGTGAGGGTTGCTCTGTGATGCGTAATCAGGCAGAGCTGCTCAAAACACGCTTTGGTTCTGCACTTGCGGAAGAGAATAAGGAGAATGAGATCATTTGTGTCCCCGGACTACGTGGCAGGGAGCCTAAGGAGATTTCCGTGAAGAATTTGGCTTTTGTGATTCAGGCAAGGATGGAAGAGATTATTGAACACGTGTATTACGAGATAAAGTCTTCGGGCTATGAGAAGAAACTGATTGCTGGTATCGTGATTACCGGTGGTGGGGCACAGTTGAAACATCTGCCGCAGCTGGTCGAGTATGTGACTGGCCTGGATAGCCGGGTGGGCTACCCGAATGAGCACCTTGCTAAAAATGAGGTTCTCCCGAAAGCGGTATATGACGAATTGAAAAGTCCGATGTTCGCCACCGGGATCGGTTTACTGATTAAAGGTGTTCAGAAAGCTGAACATATTGAAGAAATGAGTAAGCTGAGCAGACTACCGGAGGTAAAATCGCCCGTGGGCGATAAGAGTAGGAAGAGCCTGGGATTATTCGACAGAATATTACAGTCTGGAGCGAAATTTATAAAAGATGATATCAAAGATGAGGATTATATACGCTAATTATCAACAAAGCCAGGAGTTTCCCACAAATTCAACAAATGTGGAAAACGCATGTTAATAAATAGTTAATATTACCTTAGGAACAGAACTGTCAATAGAATACAAATTTACCTAACTGATAAGAGATATGCAGTTTGAAATGTTAAAGGAAAAATCATCGATCATCAAAGTGATCGGTGTTGGCGGCGGCGGCGGAAATGCTGTCAATCATATGTATCGCCAAGGTATTACCGGGGTTGATTTCATTATTTGTAATACAGATGCCCAGGCACTCGAATTAAGCCCAATTCCCAATAAAGTACAGCTGGGAGCGAGCCTGACTGAGGGAATGGGAGCTGGATCTATACCCGAGGTAGGTAAGAACTCAGCAATTGAGAATATCGATGATATTAAGCAAATGCTGGGCAGCAATACTAAAATGCTGTTTATCACGGCTGGTATGGGTGGTGGCACCGGAACAGGCGCCAGCCCGATTATAGCCAAGGCCGCTAAAGAACTGGATATCCTGACTGTGGGGATCATTACCACTCCTTTTTCGTTTGAAGGTAAACGTCGGAAACTCCAGGCAGAAGAAGGTCTTGAGGAATTCAAGAAATATGTAGATTCTTACCTGGTAATTTCGAATGATCGCTTACGGGAGATTTTTGGTAACCTTACTTTAGGCTCAGCATTCGCTCAGGCCGATAATATATTGACTACCGCTGCCAAAGGGATTGCTGAGATCATTACGATTCCCGGATATATAAACGTAGATTTTAAGGATGTGCGGACCGTTATGAAAGATAGCGGTGTGGCTATCATGGGCAGTTTTGCTGCAGAGGGTGAAAACCGGGCATTACGCGCGGTTGAGGGAGC
>CAZFQV010000517.1:0-1519 GCA_964521175.1 uncultured Sphingobacterium sp. | reverse complement strand
GTGTGGCCCGTCATGAAAATAAACCGGTTGCAAAGATGCGGTTTGGTTTGCTGTACCGCCTTGTAAAACAAGGTTCCGCGCAGCCGGGGCATGATGATGTCGCACACGATGTGATCGAAGTCGTTCCGTGCGATTTCGACCATCCCGTCCGTCCCGTCGGAGACCATGGTGACACGGTATCCCCGCATGGTCAGAAATTCGGTCAGAAATTCCGCAAAATGGCTGTCGTCCTCCAGGAGCAAAAGTCTTTTGGGAGCGGAGCGAAAAGCCTGTTTGGCGGTAAGATTGGAGATGATCATCCTGGGGAAAGCCACTTCGGATTTAGCATTGGCGGCACTTGGTCCGCAACCTTTCAATCGCGGATCGTCCGATTGCGGAATGAGCTCCATGGTTATTCTTCCGGATTGCCTTCGCTTGATACGCCCGAGCGTTTTTCGAAATCATCCTGGATGGCCTGGAGCGATCGCAGGGCTTGCGCCTCGGCCGCTCCGTCCTTTGCCGCGCCGGCGCCCAGGCGGCGCGCCATGAAGAACTGTTCGGCGGCGGCCTTCTTTTCTCCCCTCAACTGGAGATGTTCACCGTAATAGGCGTAGAGAACTCCAAGCTTTGGGTCCCATCTGATGGCTTCGAGGTAAGCCTGTTGCGCTTCGTCAAATTTTTGGAGGCCATCGAGGGCCTGCCCATAGCGCACCAGGGCATGTTCATCCTGAGGAAAGATCCGCAGCCCCCGCGCGTAAGATTCTTTTGCCTCTTCGAAAAGAGCCTTGCGCAAATGGGGGACGGGCAGCGTTATCGCCGTGATGCGGTTGGCTTCTCCCAGGTAGAACCATGGGTTAGGGTTTTGCGGCTCGGAGACGATGGCTTGCTTGGCCAGCGGGATGCACCGGCTGTAATCCCGGTTGCGCAAGGCGATGCGGGCCTTTTCAGCCAGCTTTTCCCCTTCCATCTTGGGGATAACGGCAAAAAGGATGCCGATGCCAAGGATTGGCAGCCCCAGCCGCAGCAGCCCCGAAAGCGAATACCACGCAGGAACCGCGGGCCGCGCCGTGCCGGGATGGACCACGGCCACTTTGCCGGCGGGCGGCAGGTTCAGGCTCGCGAGAACCCGCGCCGCGTGCTCCCGGTTTTCCGCCGGGAGGCGGAGGGCGACGGGCGTGCCGCGCGCTTCGATCTCCAGCGGGCGCAGCAGGTCGAGCAGGTGATCGACGGTATGGTTTTCGCGCACGCTGGAATCCGCAAAATCGGTATAAACCAGGGGGCGGAAGACCTTTTTCTGGACGCGGCGGAAGGCGACCCTCCGGGCGGCCTTGGAGAGGACGGAAAAGAAGGCGGAACGGTCGTTGCCCGTGAAGTCGAGGCAGACGTCGAAGTGGGTGAACGCGAGCTTCATCCAGAGCCGGGCGTTCCCTCCCTTCCGCCGCAGGACGACGGTTTCGTCCACCCCCGGCATGGCGGGGGCCAGCCCGGCGCAGGTCTCGGCGACGCAAAGGGTGATGCGCGCCCCGGGGAAACGCTGCCG
>CAZFQV010000516.1:0-1521 GCA_964521175.1 uncultured Sphingobacterium sp. | reverse complement strand
CAGGCGATGAAGGTTCTCAGGACTAAAAAATGTAGGAGTGCCGCCACCCAGATGAACTTCTTTGATATTTGGCTTTTCGCCCAATACTTTCAAATACATTTGCCATTCCTGAAGGACCGTCGAAATATAGGGATCTTCTACCTTGTGATTTTTGGTTATTCGGGTCGTGCAACCGCAATAAGTGCAAAGATTCTCACAAAAGGGAAGGTGGATATATACACTGATTCCCTGATCTTTACTTTCAGCATAAGCCCTGCTTATCGATTCCATCCACTGTTCTTCACTCCATAAGTCAGTGTCCCAATAAGGTACGGTTGGATAGCTGGTATATCGGGGTGCAGCGACGTTGTATTTTTTTATGAGCCCTGATGACATCATTTCATCTATTTATGACCTGACATTTACGGCTGCCGTATCCACCTGGTGTGTGCTGGTGTCCATGCCCTTTTTGCCCGCCCAATTGTCTAAATTCTCAATAGTCCTTTCACAAATAATTTTCAAAGCTTCCCAGGTTAAAAAAGCCTGATGGGGAGTAAGGAGTACATGGGGATGTTGAATGAAAGCTTTTAATAGATTATCTTCTATAGGCTTCAGGCTATGATCAAAAAAGAAAACATTATGCTCAAATTCATATACATCCATACCCAGCTTACCGATCTTACCCGTCTCTAAGGCATCGTAAACGTCCTGAGAGTTAAAGACCGCCCCGCGACTTACATTAATGAGCATGACGCCGTCCTTCATTTTCGCTATACACTCTGCATTGACAAGATGGTGCGTTTGTTCCGTAAGAGGAACGTGAAAAGAAATAATATCAGATTGCTCGATAAGGGGATCGAACTCTACTTGAGTAGCTCCGGCTGACTTGGCAGCCTTTCGGACATCCTGAATATCGAAGACAAGCACTTTAGCACCAAAGCCGCTTAGTATTTTTGCCAGACATTCGCCGGTTTGACCGAAGCCGATGATGCCCACGGTTTTATCCCGGATGGTGGTACCCACCAAATTGCCGAGCCTGAAATCATAGTTCGTGATCTGGGAATTGGCAGTTATCAGGTTGCGACAAAGGGAAAGCATAAGGGCCAGCGCGTGTTCGGCGATGGACTCGGGAGAATAGGAGGGGATGTTCGCCACTTTAATACCCAGAGCAGCAGCTTCTTTTAGATCGATATGGTCTGTGCCGGTAGTACGGGTACTAATATACTTAATGCCGACCTCCTTTAGTTTCCGAAGTACCGGGGCTGATACATCATCGCTTGAAAATACCAGTACAGCATCTTTTCCTTCTGCGTATGAGACGGTATCGGTAGTAAGCCTGTTGGAAATCAGGGTTATATCGTGTCTTTTGCTATTCGCTTTGATTAAAAGCTCCTTTTCACACGATTTTATACTGTACGCTATTACCTTCATGAATTGTGGGTTTGCACAAATCTACATGGCTATGAAGGCTGATTCTATGAGGTGCATCAAACCCGAACGTGATCTACATCACTTATTGCTTGATCTTACGGAGCCGGCTTA
>CAZFQV010000515.1:0-1524 GCA_964521175.1 uncultured Sphingobacterium sp. | reverse complement strand
TTCGGCAGGGATAAAAGAATATTGCTTTGGGATCTCTATAATGAACCAGGCAACTCGGGGAAACTGGAAAGCTCCCTTCCCCTGCTCACAAAGGTCTTCGAATGGTCGCGGGAAGTAGAGCGTGAACAGCCTGTTTCGGCCGGACTCTGGAGATGGGATTTTGAAAAGCTCAACGTATTTCAGATCAACCATTCGGATGTGATCACTTACCATGACTATGAAGGTCCCGACTGGCACCGGCGGGTCTTGGAATTGCTGAAAACCCATGATCGCCCCCTGATCTGCACTGAATATATGGCCCGTACAAGAAACAGTACTTTTGAAAATATCATGCCTCTGCTGAAAAAGGCGAATATCGGCGCAATCAGTTGGGGACTGGTTTCTGGCAAAACAAACACCATTTATGCCTGGGATACCCCTGTAAAAGACGGTTCAGAGCCGGCAGTATGGTTCCATGATATTTTCCGGCCGGATGGAACATCGTACCGGCAGGAGGAAACCGGGCTCATCAAAAAGCTGAACAATAAATAATATCCGCATGAAATCATTCAGAAACATCATCCCTATGGCTGTAATAAGTATAATGACCGTCAGCACCTCCTGCAATCAACCCGGCCGGAATATAGCAAACAGCGAAGATAAGTTCGGTTTTGCACCCGACAGCTCTGCTTTTTACAGAATTATTGATGGTAAGGAAGTCCGGTCGTACCGCATCAGCAACAAGCGAATCACTGCATACTTCACTAACTATGGAGCCAGGATTGTAAGCCTGACAGTACCCGACAAGAGCGGGATGAAGGTCGATGTCGTCGTCGGATTCGCGGACATCGACAGCTATTTAAAATCGACGGAACCTTATTTTGGCGCCACCATCGGTCGGTATGGCAACCGCATAGCAAAAGGACGATTTAGTCTGGACGGGGAAGAACACCGTCTAACGATCAACAACGGGCCAAATACCTTACATGGAGGAATCAAAGGTTTCCAGGACGTAGTATGGGATGTAACGCAGCCGGACGAACAAACACTTGTGTTCACGTACCTCTCCCCCGATGGAGAGGAAGGCTTCCCGGGTAATCTCAGCACAAAGGTCACTTACTCCCTGACGAAACAGAACGAGCTGAGAATGGAATATGAAGCTACCACCGATAAGAAGACGGTAGTCAATTTAACTAATCACGCATTTTTTAACCTGAATGGTGAAGGCAGCGGCGAAATTTTGGGTCACCAGGTTCAGATCTTCGCAGATCGATATAACCCGGTTGACAGCGCCCTGATCCCCACAGGCGAGCTTGCGGAAGTTAAAGGTACCCCGTTCGATTTTAATGACATGAAACTCATCGGACAGCATATCAATGACGATCATATCCAGTTAAAATATGGCCGGGGTTATGATCACAACTTTATTCTAAACGCCACTAATGCTATAGGAGACTTAACCCACGCAGCTACCGTAATCGGTGATAAATCTGGGGTTATCATGGATATTTTTACGCAGGAACCGGGCATGCAGTTCTACAGCGG
>CAZFQV010000514.1:0-1534 GCA_964521175.1 uncultured Sphingobacterium sp. | reverse complement strand
CATCCTTCAAAAGTTTCCATTTGGAGCTACGATCCTTTTCAGAATCATCGCCACTTAGTGTAACAGTTTCATAAGACTGTTTGAGGTATTGATAAAGAGAGTCAATATGTTCTTTTCGTTCGGTAATTATTACCGTTTTTCTGCCAGCTTTCAATTCCGTAATTACATCGGAAAGAATCAGTTTGTTTCTTGTTGAGTCATGCACGAGTATTTTAGAGAGAGTTTCAAATTGATCAGTTTTAGGGTTGAATGGAATGTCTAATTCCGTGTTTCGTATAACAATCCTGGCTTTTCCGGAATCTTTGATTTCATCCTGTTTTATCTCGCTGATCACCTCGCCCAAATGAATGAACATAAGTTTTCCATCATTGTACTTTCTAAAAGGTGTTGCTGTTAGGCCATAGGAATAAAAAGTATTCAGCTTGCTAACTGTGTTCCGAAATATCTCCGCTGGTATATGATGACATTCGTCTATAATGACAAGACCAAAGGCGTTTGTGAATTCGGCAGTAGGTTTTTCAAGTTCCTTCGTCAGACTTTGAATCATAGCGACCGTTACATTTTTTCCGCCTTTTGTTTTTCCCTGTCCAATTTTCCCTATTTCGTGTTTGGGAATACCCAGGAAGGTTTGAATCCTTTCCGCCCATTGCTCTGCAATTTGTTTGCGGTGTGTAATAATCAGCGCGGGTTGTTTTTTCTCGGCAATTATTTTCAACGCTACAATTGTTTTGCCTGATCCGGGAGGAGCTACTATAATTCCAAGGTCTTTCTTTGCGGTTGCTTCTATTGCACTTTGCTGGTGTTCTCTTAAAGTGGTATTAAACAAGAAAGGAATTTCCTTATGCTTTTTCCTTTCATCCTGAAACTCATATTCAATATTCTGCTCTTTGCAGAATCGAATCAACTTTCCGACAAATCCCTTTGGAACTATCACTTCACTCTCCGTTTCCTCAATGAGTTTAAAATAGCGTTCGGTTCCGAAGGTATTTCTGCCGACCTTTTTCTTGATGATAAATTCCGTGTTGGCAAAATTCAATTCTTCCTTTAAGAAATTGATTAAAGGTGTGGTTAATCCTTCGCGGCTCAAGTTTACACAATTGCTCAGGCTTATGGTCAATTTTCCGGGAATTGTTTTCGATTTAATATTGGCATCAGACCCGCAAGTTGTTTGATATAATTCATCTAATGCTCTTGTTGAAATTCGCCTGATGCTCCTGAGAAATGCCCATTGATCTTTGTAAGGTTCAGAAGTTTCCGGATCGATGAAACAGCTATTACCAAGTTCCAACGTCTTTTTGAACAAAGGAAGGGCAATCAGGTTTCCAAAGCCTTTACCGGATAAAAAGTCCTGATTCGGAAACAGTCGGTCAAAACTTGAACTTTTGTCAAATACCGAAAACAGACCTATCTGTGCTAAAATGGATATGATGATTTTTCTGCTTCTGAAAGCCGGATACGGTTGATCGAAGAATATCCAGACGTGTCCGCCTTTACCTGAACGGGAACGCTCCAAATAGGCCGGAATTTGTTTTGC
>CAZFQV010000513.1:0-1552 GCA_964521175.1 uncultured Sphingobacterium sp. | reverse complement strand
GTCCTCCAGGCCCAAGTGGCCCTTGCCAATGCGCTGCCCGCGCTCATCCAGGCGCGCAACAACTACCACCTCTCCCAGCTTCAACTGGCCAAGACCCTCGGCTACGAAACCCGCTCGCTGGTGGGCGTGCACCAGGAGCCGTTCAACGTCATCGGCGAACTCTCGATCCAACCCATCGGCACCGACCTTGCAAGCGCCCTCATCCACGCCCGGGAGCGCAGGCCGTTTCTCAAGGCGCAACGCCAGAATATCCTCATCGAGGTGCAGGACCTCATAGTCCAAAAATCCGGTTACAAACCCACTCTCCAGGCCAATGCGGGCTATACCCTTGAAAACCAGCGTTTCTCCAAGTCCCTCGGCGACGTGGTTCACGGCTGGTTTTTCGGCATTCAGGGGAACTGGAATATCTTCGACGGATTCCAAACCCATGGCCGCGTCAAACAGGCCCGAGCCCGGCTGGAAGAGGCCCTCATCAACTACGACGACTCGGTGCAACAGGTGGAACTGGAGGTCCAGCAGGCTTGGGCCAATCTCCAACAGGCCAAGGAAACCATCCAGAGCCAGCTTGAAAGCGTGGTGCAGGCCGAGGAAGCCGTGCGCCTCTCCCGGGAACGCCTGGGCGCGGGAGCGGGCACCCAGCTCGATGTGCTCAACGCCACCGTCGCGCTCACCCAGGCGCACACCACCGTGTTGCAAGCCCGCTACAGCTACATTTCGGCCCTGGCGGAATTCGACCGCGTCACCGGAGCCGCAACCCGTTACACCGAGACCTTCAAAGACCCGCTGTTGGACCCGCCGCATCGCGCCGTCTGGAAAGAAACTTCAAAAGCCGCGCCTCCATGCTTAAAGTAATAGGCGATGAGCGTTTCGAATATTCCGGCCGAGATTTACCCTTCATTGACGGCGGGAGGCCTGTGCCTCAACGCCTTTCTGGGCCGCATCCCCGGCCTCGATGTCGCCACCGACCGGGAAGCCGCCTTGGAGCGCATCCTTGGCTACCACGAACGGGCGCGGCGCGACCTCGGTTTTGGCAAAATGCCGTTTGCGACGGCCCGGCAGGTACACGGCAACGGCATTGCCGTCGTCGATGAAACCAGCCGCTTCCCGGTGGAAGAAGTCGATGCGCTCATCACCCGCCGGCCCGGCGTCTGCCTCGGCATCTACGTGGCCGACTGCTGCGCCGTCTACGCCGTGGACATGGAGAACGCCTGCATCGGCCTGGCCCACTCGGGCAAAAAAGGGACCGAACTCGGCGTGGTGCCCGCCATGCTTCGGCGGATGGAATGCGCCTACGGCACCGAACCGGAAAACACCGTCGTCCATTTGAGCCCCTGCATCCGGCCGCCGTTTTACGAGGTCGACTTCGCCGCCGAGATCGTGCGCCAGTGCCGGGAGATGGGGGTGGCGGAAGTGATCGACCCCGGCGCCTGCACCGCCGCCGAGCCGGACCGGTTTTACTCCTACCGGCTCGAAAAAGGGCAGACGGGCCGGATGCTCGCCCTGCTGGCCATTGCCGGAGGAGGGTAGCGGGGGCGGGGAAAAATCACCCCCG
>CAZFQV010000512.1:0-1554 GCA_964521175.1 uncultured Sphingobacterium sp. | reverse complement strand
TGTTTTACCTGTGCCTGCCTTACCGGTTAAGAAAACATTCCTGTTGGTATATTGAACAAAGTTAAAAGCCAGTTCCAGCTGGGGATTCATTTCCATTACAATTAATAAGGGGAGGCAGCAATATAAAATTAAATTTTTAACCCTCCCAACGAAAGCCATTAGATAGATTAAACCGACCGTTGGCGTGTTTTTTCAAGAATGTCAGGCTGAAATAATCGCTAAAGATGACTTGTCGCCGGATGATTAAATATTCAACTTAAGTGCGTCATCAAAATAACATGAATTTTGTTATGTCCGAATTATGGTTTATGGGATGAACCTAATTTATTACTTTAGCCGAACGGTCTGAACCCCGATGAAGGGTTTCTGTCGGATAGATAAAAAAACAATATAAAATCATGAGACACACAATAATACTATTCTTATTTTTCGCACTGGGCATTTCATGCGAGGCTTTCAGTCAGTCCCCTTCCCGATCATTCTATGATGTGAAAGTTTATCATTTTGAAAATCAAGAGCAGGAGGGCCTGATCGATGGATATTTAAAAACAGCTTTTATCCCTGCAATACATCGTAATGGAATTCAGCACATCGGTGTTTTCAAGCCTATTGGCAATGATACCCTGCAGGATAAACGTATTTACGTCCTGATCCCCTTTAAATCGGTACAACAGTTTGCAGACTTACCCGAAAAGCTGGCGAGTGACGAAAAGTATTTAAATGATGGGAAACTATATCTGGAAGCAGCCTATTCTAAACCTGCTTACGTAAGAATTGAAAGTATTTTAATCAAAGCGTTTGTCGGTTCGCCCGCACTACAGCTACCGGTATTGAAAAATGAACGCTCAAAACTTGTCTATGAGCTGAGGAGTTATGAGAGCCCCACGGAGATACTTCATGGCAGAAAGGTTCATATGTTTAATGAAGGAGGAGAAATTGCGCTTTTTAAGAGACTGAATTTCAATGCTTCGTTTTACGGAAGCGTGATTTCAGGTGGTAGGATGCCGAATCTGATGTATATGACTTCTTTTGAAGATATGGAGTCGCGGGATGAGCATTGGAAAGCCTTCTTCTCATCCGCTGAATGGAAGAATATTTCTACGATGGATTTCTATAAGAATAGTGTTACGAAAAGTGATATCATCCTGCTCCATCCTACTGATTATTCGGAGATTTAGATTTCGTTTTATAAGATTAATTTAGAGAGCTTTTGCGATATTCCTGACTGCCATTAATGGCTTTATGTGATAGATATAGACTTAAACAAGCACATTAAGCTGAACCGATAATTAGGTGGAATCCCAGCTAGCTTAGATTATCAGTGCAGTAATGATGAGATCTGCTCTGTAAAGGCGGATATCTATCGGTGAAATGCAGTGTATATTTATTTAATATCTTCCATTTTTTTCCTTTCAAACCCTTGATAATCAAAAAATAGTTCCTACTTTTGCAGTCCCTAAAAGAAAACCGTATAAAATGGTCTTAGGGTTAAATAAATAAAACACTAAAAGGAAAAAATGCCTACTATCCAACAATTAGTTAGAAAAGGTAGAG
>CAZFQV010000511.1:0-1559 GCA_964521175.1 uncultured Sphingobacterium sp. | reverse complement strand
ACCGTAAAAGGGAAATAACTACTTCGTGAAGGTTCGACTCCTTCCCCTACAGCAAACCTTATTCATAGGTTTATAATTGGTTAGTTTAAATAAGCTCCTGTCCATCAGGAGCTTATTTTATTTTAAGAAAGCCGGCTTCTTCACTGCCTTGTGGCACGTAAAATATGGCCTGAATGTTGTAGAGTTATGCTATATTTAAGTTTATGAGAAGAGTTTTAGTTTGTGATGACGATCAGACTATCGCGGAAGTCGTAGCAATTATCTTGGTGGATAGCAATATGGCTGAAGTATACACGATTCCGGATTGCGATAACATTATCGAAAAGATCGAAGATCTCCGGCCATCCCTGATTTTTATGGATAATAAGATACCTACTCAGGGAGGGGTGGCGGCTACCCAAACAATTAAGAACCATCCTTTATATAAATCTATCCCCGTGGTTTATTTTACCGCTAGCCACGATATCAGAAAGCTGGCAGAAGATGCCGGAGCTGATTATATCTTAGCAAAACCATTCAGTATCAACCAGCTCGAAGAGATTGTCTCAAAGGCATTCAACGCTGTTAACCCTTAGATTTTTATTTTCGCAGCAGCCTGCTGATCGCCGATTTTAAAGGCCGCTCGTGATCAGGTTTAATTTGTAACTATTAACTTTGTTTATGAGACTATCAGATCTTGCACTGCTTTATTGTCTTTTGCTTTTTTTCTCCCTATCCGGCTGTAAAAAGGATGATAATGAGGCTATGCCTCAGAGTACGGTTTCGCGTCTGTATATTTCCAATGCGGACACGGATGCTTCCGTGGCTAATACATGGATTATTGATCCTGCGGATCAGACTCCCTCCCCCGATGCCTATGTGTTTGATTCCAAGCTACCGGACGGCAATGGGATTACTTTTGATCCATTTTCAGGAATTGTTTTCCAGGTTAGCAGGCAAAATAAAAATATCCGAACGCTGACGGTAAACACGGATGGTAGCCTGAAGGAAAGAACTTCGTTTGTTGACGAAGGGTTAAAGAGTGCTCGCGAAATTGCCTATGATCACAGCCGCGACCTTTTATACGTTGCCAGCAATACTGATAGTGCATTATATGTTTATGATAAAGCAAGTACACTTAACGGCAATGTTACCGCCAATAAAAAATTAAAGTTAGATGGCGAGCCATGGGGTATTCACCTCGATAATAACAGACTGTTTGTGGTTATTGACCATGATCGCACCGAGGTGCAGCTATTTGAGTCTGCTTCAGAGGTGGCAGTAGGTGCGGTAAATCCGACAAAGAGATTAACTATTGTAGGAGCGAAAAGATTGCATGGTATAACTTATTCTGCTAACAGGGCTGCACTAATTTTAACTGATGTTGGAGAATCTTCCTTGCCGGGATATAATACAGATGGGGCAGTTTATATCATCGAAACAGCTAATGAAAAGTTTAGCACCGGGGGATCGAAAGTAGTTCCAACAAGAACGATATCGGGCGTCAGTACCTTGTTAGGCAATCCAGTGGACGTATCCATTGATAATCGTTCGGATAAAGATTATATATATATCGCTGA
>CAZFQV010000510.1:0-1561 GCA_964521175.1 uncultured Sphingobacterium sp. | reverse complement strand
GCTCGGGGGGTAGCGTTATCCTTGTTTACCTCGGAATCTTAGAAAGACCCAATTAGCATCGTCGCCGAGCTGAACGAAGTGTCGTGGTATGCTAGTTGCAGAAGCCTGCATCAGCGAGAAACTTAATCCGTTACACCGCGCAAGGATTGCAAAAAAATACCCCGTCCTATCCGGAACGGGGTACTTATGTTGTAACTAACTTATTTGGTGATCTTTAACTTGAAAGTGGTGGACCAACCGGTACTGTAATCTTTTGACGGGTTTTTGGATAAGCAAACTTCTTAGCGGTGAAAGTAGAAGTAAGATACTCTCCATGGTGAATGTTTCCGCTCATCGTATCGCCGTTTACGGTTCCTGAGAAAGTAAAAGGGACATTATCACCAGTCATTCTTGAGGAACTCTGGAATTTAACCTCATTGCCTTCAATGGTACCGTTCAGGTCGTTTGTGGTAAATGTTCCCTGGTGGTTACCCTTAAGGAAATTGCTGTCCTGCTCTTCGATGAAGAATACATGCGGGCTATCCTCATTGAAGTAGTGAACAGTCACATCCCAGCGGCCTTTCAGATCAGCGGAAGGAGCCTTCATGTCTTTCACAATCGGAGGCCTTTTCATCTTGAGTGCTTCGAAAACACGATCACCTACGATTTTGTCATCACCCGGCTGCATCATCCATGCGGCGATAGACACACCTGTACTGGAAGCATCACCTCCGCCGCGACCGGCGCTCATTGCGATACGTGGTTTGGTAGTTGAAAGATATGTTGCGATATCTTGTCCGGTCGCATTAAATTTATCCGGATCCCAGGAAATGGAAAGGCTAGGTGTACGGTTATCGAGGCCAACTGGCTGACGGATACTGGTAGTTACTCCATCGATCGCAGAGACACGTTTTGCTATATTTTCCAGCCAGGAAGTCCAGGTTTGTTCTTCCTTCGGATGATCACGTTTTGTCCAGGCTTCTACAGCGGCAAGCATTGCTATTTGCTCTTCTTTACCTACTTTATTGTCGCGTGCAGGTCCGTGATGGGGCGAGCTGGCTTGCCATGCAGCCATGAGAAGCTTTTTGTCACCCAATAAGAGGCCGGCGCTTTGCGGGCCACGAATGGCTTTACCACCACTGTAAGCTACCACGGTTGCACCATCAGCGAGGTGAACATTCGGATTTAAGGTTAAAGCCTCTGCAGCGGCATCTACAAGAACAGGTACTCCCTTGGCTTTAGCTGCAGCGGATATTGCTTTCAGAGAAAGGGGTCCGGTATCGCCCGGTTTGCCAGACATCATATAGATCATGGCTGTACGCGGATTGATTGCAGCTTCTAGCTCTTCTTGTGTATTTACTGTAATTATTTTTACTCCTACATTCCTGATCGCGTGATCATAAACGGTACGGGATCTTCTGGGAATAATGACCTCATCTTTATCTATTCCGCTAAGATTCGGGATACGGATTAATTTCTCTGGATTACCACCAGTAACACTTGCAATGGTCACCAGCTTCATTCCCCCTGCACATCCTGATGACACGACACCCCATTCTGCACCTGAAAGTTCAGCCAGTCG
>CAZFQV010000509.1:0-1568 GCA_964521175.1 uncultured Sphingobacterium sp. | reverse complement strand
ACCAGAGAAAATCCGCAACGTCCTTCCCAAAGAGGTGCAGGAAATCTGGCCCGAACCGAGCCCCGCCTTCCGGTAAATTCCAAGATCGGCAGGCTTTCAGAACCGTTCGAGGGCGGTTTGCAAAGCTGCGATGCGGCCGGTCCTGTCTTGCGTGGGGATATAATCGGTGCGGATCGCCCACCAGATGCGATCGATACCCCGGGGCGTTTCAAGGCGCCGGCGCAGGGTGGCGATGGCCGCCTGCCCGGCAGAATCAGAATCGCCCTCCCGGTAGTTTTCCAAAAAACAGGTCGCCGCCGCGAGCCAACCGCGAGCGTCGGTGTAACCCATCAGGTTTTGGAGGATGACCAGCAGGTCGTCCGCATGCCGCTGGGCCTCCGGCAGGCCGGTGCGGTGGGCCACCTCAAAGTCGATCAGCCGCGCACGGCTCGTGGCGTCGTCGTAAATAAAATTCCCCAGGTGCGGATCGCCATGCGACCACCCGCCGCCGAGCGGCTGGCAGGGGATGCCGTGGGCTCTTTTAAGTTCCATGGCCGCCGCCGCGAGCATTGCTTCGGTCAGATCGCCGCTCAACGCCGGCCGCTCCAGGGCCGTGCCGGGGAGTTGTTCCGCCCAGACGGCGGTATCGCCGTCGGCAAACGCGCAATACCCCTCGGCCTCGTGCAGGAGGCGGTAAGACTCGATTTCCCAGCGTTGCCAGTCTCGCGGGTCGGACCAAACCACCACCGGATTGCCCACCGCCGCAAAGAAAGCATTGGCGCAATAAATGACGGCGTTGCTCCAGCCTCGCCGGCGTTTGACCCAGAAAACGCGGCCATCGCGCCATTCACGCCCGATTTCATTGATCCTGATTGCGTCAATGAAGCTGCCGGTGACCTTAATGAGGTTTGCCATGAGAGGCAGCGAGTGTGACAACTCCGCAAAATTCGCGCAAGGGGACCGGGCGGCCTTTATCAGTGATCCCTTAGCCAAAACGGAAGGCCTGCCTGCAATGGATGCCGTAATCGCCAATGCTTCCCGTCGTATCAGTAGACAACGGGGCAACAATCGATAACGTAAGCAGCGTTCCCCATGCCCGACTTCACCTACACCGCCCGAGGTTCCGACGGGAGCCTTGCCCAGGGCACGATCAACGCCAGCGACCGGGCTGCGGCGATCCGGCAGATCGAATCGCTCAAGCGTTTCCCGATCAAGATCGAGCAGGCCCAGGCCGCTCCGGCTTCGGCGGGGAAAAAAAACGGCGGCGCCGCTGCCGCCTCCGCTCCGGCCCGGGGCACGGCTTCGGAAAGGGCGGCCACGGCTTCCGCCCTCGCCTCCGCCGAAGCGACCCAGACGCTCCCGCTCTCCCAGCTTTTTCTTTTCACCGAACAGCTGGCTCATCTGCTTTCGGCGGGCATGACCCTCGACGAAGCGCTTGGCGTCCTCGTCAACCGTCTCCAGCAGCCGAAGCTTCAGGGAGTTGCGCGGGCGTTACACCGGGGGCTCGTCGATGGCCGAAGCCTTTCGCAGGCGATGCGCGATTTCCCGAAAATTTTCTCCTCGCTCTATGTCAACATGGTGTCGGCAGG
>CAZFQV010000508.1:0-1575 GCA_964521175.1 uncultured Sphingobacterium sp. | reverse complement strand
GCAGCCCGTTAAAACTCCCATCTTACGAAAGCTTCCATAGCCTCATATTCAGCAAAGCCCAAGCGATCATATGATTTAGCTGTCTCGCGGGTACGGTCTTCGGCACGAACCCAAAACTCCCTCGAATCATCGCCCGGGAATACCGGCCTATCCTTCTGAGATTGATGTTTAAAAATGGCGAAGCGCTTACGTTCGACCTCCTGAGGGGAAAGGGGAACTGCCATCTGAATTTCATGAGTCTCGAATTCGTGCCATGCGCCACGGTACATCCACAGCCAGCAGTCTTTAACCCAGTCTTCATTTTTAACTTGCTCGAGGGCGGCCACGATAATATCGAAGCATACTTTATGGGTGCCATGTGGATCGGCAAAGTCGCCTGCAGCAAAAATCTGATGGGGTCTTACTTTACGGAGCAGGTCGATCGTAAGCTGAATATCTACTTCTCTAACCGGGTGACGTTCTGTTTTGCCTTTATCATAAAATGGAAGATCCATAAAATGAATATGATCATCATCAAGCCCGGCAAAGCGCGCTCCGCTGATTGCCTCACCCTTACGAATAAGCCCCTTTAGAGTGCGGATTTCCGCAGTATCAGCCTGGTTAGGTTGTTTGCTTTCAATGAAATGTCGCATGGAAACGTACAGGTCATCCAGCTTCGCCGTGTCGACGCCCATTGCTTTGCTAAAATCCCTTGCAAATTCGGCGAAACGCAAGGCGTCATCATCCCATACCGCTGTATTCCCTGAGGTTTGATACGCCACATGCACTTCATGTCCCTGATCTACAAGGCGGATAAAAGTTCCTCCCATGGAAATTACATCATCATCAGGATGCGGAGAGAATATGATTACCCGCTTCTTGTCGGGAGTGGCGCGCTCTGGCCTCTGGCTGTCGTCGGCATGGGGTTTGCCGCCAGGCCAGCCAGTTATAGTATGTTGTATCTGATTGAAAATATTAATGTTAATATTATACACCGGCCCTTTTTGGGTAGCCAGTTCGGCCATGCCATTATTATTGTAATCTTCGTCGGTAAGTTTGAGAATAGGCTTTTCCAGGTGCGTGGCAAGCCATATTACAGCCTTCTTAATCAACTGGTTATCCCATATGCAGTCTTTAACAAGCCAGGGCGTGTTGAAGCGAGTAAGCTCTGATGCCGCGTCCTGATCCAGCACAAATTCGACATGGTCTGAAAGCTGTAGGTAAGTTGCCGGAACATCTGAGGATATTTCACCTTCCACCGCTTTTTTTATGATGGAGGCTTTTTTTCTGTTCCAGGCCATCAGGATAATTTCACGGGCTTTAAAAATGGTGCCGATACCCATAGTGATGGCTTTGGTAGGAACATTTTCCTTCCCACCGAAATCCCGCGACGCATCGCGACGGGTGAGATCGTCGAGCGTAATTAACCTGGTGCCGGAGTTGGGCGCAGAACCGGGTTCATTGAAGCCAATATGGCCGGTACGTCCTATTCCCAGGATCTGCAAGTCAAGGCCACCCATGCGGGTAATTTTTTTCTCATATTCCAGACAAAACGAGGGTATCTGTTCAATGTCTATTGTTCCATCAGGGATATTG
>CAZFQV010000507.1:0-1576 GCA_964521175.1 uncultured Sphingobacterium sp. | reverse complement strand
TTGATCGCGCTGGCCTGTGCAAAAACAATGTCCTTGTTGACGGCAAAGCTATCTCCAGTCAGGAGGTCGACAGCCATCATCCCGGTGACCGAGCCTGAGTTGTTGATGATTTCCTCAAGCTGTCTCTCGACGTGTTTCTTAAGGATTTCACGTGCGCTTTGCTGCGCAAATACAAGCTGACCTGAAAGCAATAAAACAGTAAGTAATAACAATTTTTTCATCGGGACATTATTTGAGATAATAATTCATGCAGCCTATTTGTATACTTTAAAATCTGGATTTTCAGTAATTCGTGTTCCGTCCTTCTTAAATGCATCGATATAATTGGCAATACGATCCCGGGCAGTCTCTAAATTGAAGTTATTCAAGTTGATATTCAAAAGATCAACAAACCAGGGGATTTTAAACTCGTTGAAACAATAAACCTCGGCGATCAATCTAGCGATAGGAAGCGTGCTTGTTTTTGAAGTTTCGTGAACATCTCTATTGGCGGCTTTAAGCAATTTATCATACTCCTCGTCGATCAGACGTTTCAGCAGTTCCAGGGTAAAGGTATCACCCTCGTTCACGCCGGTTTCAGCGTCATATTCAGTAAACTCTGCCCCTTTATGTACCCACTCCCAGATAATGCTCAAGCGAATCTCTCCCGTAGCCATATCTTCCATGAGGTAAAGAATATCGTCATTGCCAAAATAATCGGCTGGCTTCAGCGCAGCAGCCTGCATCCCCTGACCAAATGCATTTCCATACTGTATAGCCACGCTAATGAGGTTACGAGCTCCTCTAATTGTTATGGGTGCAGGTTCTATGAGGATTAGCCCATCCTCATCAGCTGATTCATAGGTTAACGCCGGAAACTTCCTTCCCAGTTGATTAGGATCAGCGGCCTTCTCCCATACAGGCCTAACAATGTTGACCATCTTCCAATGAGCCACCCATTTGCCACTTGCGCCTTCACGTTGCTCCCTTTCAGCACCCGCCACTGCCTTTGCCATACTTGCTGCAACCCCTGCAGCGGATCCGACCGGAATATTAGGCTCCATCCCGCCCTGCCACAGCGCAAAGTTGCCCCTGATATCCGGTGTGTTTACTGCTCTTCTCACCCTGTCTTCATAATTCCTCATATATCCATAGGTCATGGTGATAGACTCGATATTAGGGTTAATGAAATCCTCGTCCCAGGCCATAGCGTCAGACACACTATTAATATAGTCCCAGCGGCCAGTATTGTAACCAACAAAGTGCTTTCCCAGAACCGCACGAATTTCCATCAGATGGTGGGTAGCTTCAAGCTGCTCAACGAGCAGGTAAACTTTGATTATACCCTTTTCTAAACCAAGATGTGTCTCCAGGGCATCCAGCATCTCGTTCCACAAGGCCGCTTCTTCGGCCGTCTGTATTTTGGGGAGGTACAACACGATCGATGAACCAGCCTTAGTTAGTTCCTTGTAATTATTAACCACATATAAAGTGAGGTCGGCAATAGAAGCTGCCAATGCAGTGCCGTCATTCAGTCTAATATGCCTATCATCCAGATGCAAGCCGCGGCATCGAAATATTTTGGTAGTGAAATTAA
>CAZFQV010000506.1:0-1590 GCA_964521175.1 uncultured Sphingobacterium sp. | reverse complement strand
TTACCGCTGAGGGATCTTACTATTGCTGCCCAAAATATTTATTACGGGCACGCTGCGGGAAGATCCTTCACGTACGTTCAGGATGACAAACGTGACGTTCGGCATGACCGGCATCAAATCATAAAAATTATTCTGGGCAGATCTTTGGTACGCTTTTTAGCGTTGGAATAGCATAATACTCCAATAAGACTATTGAAAAGCATTAAGATGTAATATTATAGCAAAGAGCTTAGCAAAAATCATTTAAAATCCTAACTTTAAGGTGTGGATAGCATGGTGCAATTATTAAAATCCTATTAAACAATTTCAGCATGGAAAGAAAAAGCCGCAGAAAAAAATCCATCGCAGAGGCTGGGAATTTTGAGTTCGGATTAATCCAAAATACCGCAACAAAAACTCTGCTTCCTGCACTATCAGAATCATCTCTTCATAATTACTTCGCCGAGAAAATGGCAGCATTTTCCATTATCATGGGATATTTATCCGAAAAAAGTTTCCAACCTGTCACCGGCAAACCCTTTAAAAGAGTTTACAACAAACTGGAAAAACGCCGCCGGATCTTTTTAGTCAGATACCATAAACTTAGCCGCAGCGCTGGCAGTAGATTCAAATCGCAAACGGACAGACTGAAAGCAGTATTTGATCTTGTACACAAATTCGAAAAAGAAGTGATCAGGGAAATTCTTGTTGTGGG
Source organism: uncultured Sphingobacterium sp. (assembly GCA_964521175.1). Lineage (GTDB taxonomy): Bacteria > Bacteroidota > Bacteroidia > Sphingobacteriales > Sphingobacteriaceae > Daejeonella. Next base: position 896 of record CAZFQV010000506.1, on the reverse strand, counting down.
GGTTAGACCGGCGGACCTGGTCAATCTCAATAGTTTTTCTTTGGCTACGGCAGTGAACCAGTAACGGGGCGATACCTGTCGCGGCGGCAGATCCTTATCAGAATGAAACACCTTATTGTTGCCATTGATTTCTCAAAGGAATCAGAAAATGCTTTGGAATATGCGGGTGCGCTTGCAGAACAAGTGTCGGCGAAAGTCATAATATTCAATTCATTTGCTCTTCCTGTACAGGCAGCTGATCCAACGCTACCGGCATCAGTTTACCAGGAGATACTCGATCAGAATATTCATATGCTAAAGACTAGAGCTACAGCATTAGCCAACTCTTACGGTATCGAGGTGACCTTCGAACCGGGCTCTTTAGACGTGCCCACCGAAATCGAGGGTATGGTCCAAAAATATAGAGACTCCCTGCTGGTTATGGGTATGGCAGCTCAGTCCTGGGAGCAGGATATTTTCGGAAATACCACCACTTCGATAATGATGAAGCTCAAACACCCGGTGTTAGCAGTGCCACTGAGTGTACGTTTTAAGGGTATCGATAAGATCCTGTACGCCTGGGATGGGATAAATGAGACTAGCGTGCTTAAAAAAGTCAGAGACCTGGCATATATTTTCGGCTCTGAAATTGAGATTTTCCATGTCAACATAACAGACGAGCCAAGAAACAGCAGTGAAGAAGCCCATATTTCCAATGTACTGGGTGCTATCCCTCATTATTTCAAACAGGTTCATTCAACTGCCGTAATCGATGAAATTGAGAAAGAGATTAAAGATACTGGAGCCGACCTCCTGATGATGATTCCTCGTAAATACAGCTTTTTTCAGGCAATGCTTAATCGCAGTAAAACACGGATCATGGCCTCCAACAATAATGTACCGCTGCTTTCATTGCC
>CAZFQV010000505.1:0-1596 GCA_964521175.1 uncultured Sphingobacterium sp. | reverse complement strand
CCGCCGGATCGATACACATCGAGTCGCCGGAATGATAAATTTCATTCCCATCGTGGCCCACCCGGTTAACGCCCACTACAAAGGCCTGGTTTTCAATAGCTCTTGCGGGGATCAGGGTGCGCCAATGAAGAGAACGTTTCTCGGGCCAGTTGGCGATGACGATCATCATGTCATAGGGATCGTCAGTGTTTCTTAACCATACCGGGAAACGAAGGTCGTAACAGATCACCGGGTATATTTTCCACCCGTTCAGTTCAACGAACAACTTTTTGCTCCCGGCTGAATAATGTTTATCCTCTTCCCCCAGGCCGAAGAGATGGCGTTTATCATAATATTCATAAGAGCCGTTAGGGCGCATCCAGACCAAACGATTAAAATATTTTTCATTCTCCTTGATCATCAGACTTCCGGTAATGACACAGTCGAATTGCTTTGCCTGCTCGAGCATCCATTTCATCGTTCGGCCATCCATTTCTTCAGCGAATTTTTCAGGATTCATGGAAAAGCCAGTGTTGAACATTTCAGGTAAGATGATCAGGTTGGTTTTTTCTCGGATAGAAGATAATTTCAAACCGAGATTATGCAGATTCTTTTCGATGCTTTCCCAAAATAGATAGGCCTGGAAGGTGGTGATTTTAAGTGTGTTCATCTACAAGTAGGCTACGATTAATAAAGATAAGCGCTTAGTCTTACACTTTCATTAACTTATCAACGGCTTTCTCTAGAGTTTCTTGCTTTTTTGCGAAACAAAAGCGTAGCACATGATGGTCGGTACCCTTGCTGTAGAATGCGGATACCGGTATAGAGGCCACACCGAAGTCTGTAACAAGCCGTTTTGAGAAATCATTGTCATTCTCGTCACTGATTCTGCTATAAAGTACTGACTGAAAATATGAACCTTGACAGGGTAAAAGATCAAAGCGGGTATTTTCCAACAATTTCGCAAAAACAGTCTTTTTATCCTGAAAAAATGATGCGAGTCCGAGATAGCTTTCCCGGTCGGATATAAAATCAGCGATTGCATATTGAACCGGGGTATTAACGCTAAAAATCTGGAATTGATGCACTTTACGGAACTCTTTCATGAGCCATCCCGGCGCGAGACAATAACCGGTTTTCCATCCGGTATTGTGAAATAGCTTTCCAAACGAAGCAGTAATAAAGCTTCTTTCTTTTAGATCGGGATAACGGGAAACACTAAGATGCCGCTTCTCATTATAAATGAGATGTTCATATACTTCGTCGCTCAGGATTAATATTTCGGTGTCTCTGGTAAGGCTGATCAGCTGCTGCATATCTTCTTCCTGCAAGATGACGCCGCTGGGATTGTTGGGTGAATTTATGATGATCATCTTCGTCTTCGAGTTGATCAGTTCAGCGACCTGCTGCCAGTCGATCCGATAATCTGGCGGGCATAATTCTATGGATTTGACGATGCCTCCAAAAAGACTTACGGTAGGTGCATATGAATCGTATGCGGGTTCGAATATGATTACCTCATCTCCCGGTTTTATTGCGCAGGCCATCGCCGTAAACAAGGCCTGAGTTCCGCCAGCGGTAATGGTTATTTCAGTATCGGGGTTATAAGAGACTTGG
>CAZFQV010000504.1:369-1604 GCA_964521175.1 uncultured Sphingobacterium sp. | reverse complement strand
GCATTGTTGAATTGATCTTCACACCCGGGGCAAAAACATCAACTGATTTCCCTCCATAATTTGAAAATGAGGCAACCAGACTATCGTCGTTTTTCCAGCCCGACGCACCCACTTCAATCCAGCCCTCGGCTGTTCCCATCCTTACTCCTGTACTGTCTACATAATAGCGATTGGGGAAATTATCTTCTTTTTCAGTATTCTTGCCATCATTCCCTGCCGCATGCACTAGAAGAACGTCCTTGGATACCGCGTATTTAACAGCCTCATCGACCACCTTTTTATCCCAGGAATAGGCTTTACCAAAGCTCATATTAATAATTTTCGCACCGTTATCGACGGCGTAGCGGATGGAATTTGCCACATCCTTATCGCGTTCATCCCCATCAGGGACCGCACGAACAGCCATAATCTTAACGTTTCCAGCAACACCCTTTATTCCGAGGTCATTATTTCTTACTGCTCCTATAATCCCTGCTACATGAGTTCCATGCTCTGCATCCGGACCCGTAATGTCCTGATTACCGTAGTAGCGCTCATTGCTATTTTTGTAATTATCCCCTACAGAATCTTTTCTGGGATCAAAATCAAGATTCAGATGGTATTTTACCTGAGTATCATAGTGTTTCATCGCATCTTCGAGATCCTTCCTGAATTCAGAATATGACTTCTCTTTAAGTGCTGTCTTGAGGAATTTAAGTACCTGGCTCTCTACATCGTTTGCTGGCTTATAGTTGTCGAAATCAGCAGCAGTAGGATCCTGCTTATTCATTTTCTCCAAAATTTCATCCAGGTATTTTGCGATCATAGTCGTATTCTGCAGGCCGATTTTCGCTGACTGGAGTTCCGCCATATAGTCGGTTATCAGTTTCTGATAGAACTGAAACTCTTTCCTGTCTTGCTCATTGAAGGGTGTAGAGTTTAAAGCCGATGCGTACTTTGGCTGTAGCTTAACAATCAGGCGAACAAGCTCTAAATTATCATGATGAACATCGCCTGTTGCGGATCCTATAAAGTTCCAGCCATGAACATCATCGATATAGCCATTTTTATCGTCGTCGACGCCGTTACCCGGAATCTCTCCGGAGTTAACCCACATAACACTTTTTAGATCCTCATGGTCTTCGTCAATGCCGCCATCAATTACTGCCACAATCACCGGCTTCGAGATTTTATCTTTCAGGAGTTCGGTATAGGCTTTTTCAGTGCTGATGCCAAAGACACCGTCTGCTTTAAGG
>CAZFQV010000504.1:0-359 GCA_964521175.1 uncultured Sphingobacterium sp. | reverse complement strand
CCAATTCGGCGGAGGTGTATCTTTAGCATCGCTTTGCGCCAGCGAGAGTAAGGGCAGGGCAATAACTGCCGCGGTATAAAAGAGCTTTTTAAAAAGAATCATTCGAATATTAGATTATACAATACATGTTTAAGATAACGAATATTTAGACCAACGAGTATACTAAGACTGATCAAATTATAATATTTATCAGCTATACCATATCGAATATATTATACTGGTCAAGACACCTTAACACAGGCAAAATAGTTTAAATTACTATTCTCGTTTCCCCATAATAAATTTCTGTTTATAAGCAAAAAGCCCTCATCTTTCGATAAGGGCTTTGCTTTAAAATTGGGCACCGACCTACTCTCCCA
>CAZFQV010000503.1:0-1618 GCA_964521175.1 uncultured Sphingobacterium sp. | reverse complement strand
GATCATGAAGGAAGATGGAATTGACATTTCCAACCATACGTCTAATAATATCGATGAATACCGTGAGATTAACTTCGACTTTTTAATCACCGTTTGTGATCATGCCAAAGAAAATTGCCCCTATTACACTACTGAGGCTTTCAAATTCCATCAAAACTTCCCGGATCCGGCAAAGGCTGTTGGCACTGAAGAAGAGATTATGGATCAGTTCAGAACGGTGCGGGATAAAATCAAAGACTATTGCCGTTCTTTTGTAACTGAAAATATCCAGAAAATTCTATCAAATTAATAACGTATCCCGGCTTTCTTAAAGAGGAAATGTAGCAACCAGATCGGGCCAATAAGCAGAAATTGGACGTCTTCCAGAAAAGAGGGCTTTTTCCCTTCTATTTTATGACCGATAAACTGCCCTATCCAGGCCAGTACGAAAACAATCAGGCATACCTGCCACATTTGCGGCCAGTCATTCAGCCTATTCAGCTTTTCCAAACCTACCACCCCGGCGCTAAACAACATGATGACCATTAACATCGCATAAGAGAGTACCGGCGACAGTCGGTAGTAATAATATATCGAAAAGGCGATTAGAAAAGAAGCCCAGTTCACATAACCGTTGTACCTTCCCAGAAATTCAAGATAAGGGAAAGGTATAGCCCAGATCAGCCCAAACAGGCTAAACACAATAAGTGGCACACAGATCCAGTGTATTAATTTATTGGTCGGATTCCGATGGCTTTCGGCGTATTTCGCAAAATAAATATCCACCGGACGTAATTCAGGTTCCTTTCGCATAATTAACTAAAGATATTAAGAATGTTCGGCTTAAAAAAAATGCCGGTCCAAAAAAATCCGGCATGATGTCAAGAAGTATAACGCTTATTATTTAGCGTAAGCGACAGATCTTGTTTCCCGGATAACCGTCACTTTGATCTGCCCGGGATAGGTCATCTCCGTTTGAATTCTGTTGGAAATATCTGCAGCCAGCACCTCAGCTGCCGCATCGGTAATACGCTCGCTTTCAACTACTACGCGAAGTTCTCTTCCTGCCTGTATGGCAAAGGTCTTTTCAACCCCCGGATACGACAGGGCAAGCGCCTCAAGTTCCTTTAGACGTCGGATATAGCTTTCGACCACCTCCCGTCGGGCTCCTGGTCTGGCCCCGGAAATCGCATCGCATGCCTGCACTACCGGTGATATCATGGAAGTCATTTCTATTTCATCATGATGCGCTCCGATCGCATTACACACTTCCGGGTGCTCTTTATATTTTTCGGCCAGCTGCATGCCCAATATAGCATGTGGCAATTCCGGATTATCATCTGGTACTTTGCCAATATCATGTAAGAGTCCGGCGCGCTTGGCGAGCTTCACATTCAAGCCCAGTTCGGCGGCCATCGTGGCACAGAAATTAGCGACCTCACGGGAGTGTTGAAGTAGATTCTGCCCGTAAGACGAGCGGTAACGCATCCTTCCGACCATCCGGATCAGTTCAGGATGAAGGCCATGGATCCCCGGATCTGTGACTGTCCTTTCGACCATCCGGATCAGTTCAGGGTGGTCGGAAGGATGCGTTGCCGCTCGTCTTCCGACCATCCGGATCAGTTCAGGATGGTCGTAA
>CAZFQV010000502.1:0-1634 GCA_964521175.1 uncultured Sphingobacterium sp. | reverse complement strand
AGATGGTGAAGCGACCTATTGCCGCCATTCTGCACCTTTTTGTCTACATAGGTTTCATCATCATCAACGTGGAGGTTCTGGAGATCATTATTGATGGTCTGTTTGGAACACACCGTGTTTTTGCCGGGCCGCTGGGCGGGATATATAACGTGTTGATCGCTTCTTTTGAAGTGCTTGCAGCCCTTGTTCTGCTTGGCGTGATCCTATTTTATGCCAGAAGAAATCTGCTCAAGATCAAACGGTTTTCAGGAGTAGAAATGACCAGCTGGCCAAAGTCAGATGCCAATATCATTCTTATTATCGAGGTATTATTAATGACAGCATTCCTCTTGATGAATGCTGCTGATTATAAACTGCAGCTTGCGGGGGTGTCTCATTACCGGTCGGCAGGTTCGTTCCCTGTCAGTAGTCTGTTGTTGCCTCTCTTGCCTGATTCTCCGGCTTCGCTGATGGCGATTGAACGTGGATGCTGGTGGTTCCACATCCTGGGAATATTTGCATTTTTAAACTATCTACCCTATTCCAAACACTTCCATATTATTCTGGCCTTCCCGAATACCTATTATTCGAACCTGAATCCTAAAGGCAAATTTGATAATATGGAGATCGTGACTAACGAAGTGAAGGCTATGCTGGATCCCTCCTTTGTGCCGGAAGCGATTGCAGAGGGCGGACGGTTTGGTGCCAAAGACGTGAGCGATCTGACCTGGAAAAACCTCATGGATGCCTATACCTGTACTGAATGCGGCCGATGTACAGCGGTCTGTCCGGCAAATATTACGGGTAAGCTCTTATCTCCCAGAAAGGTCATGATGGACACCCGCGATCGTGTAGTAGAAGTAGGAAATAATATTGATAAGTTCGGCAGGGATCATGTCGACGGAAAATCATTGCTGGATGATTATATCAGCAGGGAAGAGATCTGGGCCTGTACCACCTGCAATGCATGTACAGAAGCCTGTCCGGTAAACATTGACCCCCTGGCGATCATTGTTGAGTTAAGAAGGTATTCGGTCATGGAAGAATCTCAAGCTCCTGCCGGCTTAAACAACATGTTTGGCAACGTGGAAAATAACGGTGCTCCATGGAAGTATTCGCCCGGCGACAGGCTTAACTGGGCCCATGATGATTAATCGGCGAAAGGACGCCATCAGTTGTCCGATAAAAAAATAAATGGATGGCTGTCAACATACTAAACTAGTGGAAAATGGATAAGGGACAAATAGATAAGTTGGAAGTACCTACAATGGCCGAAATGACCGCAAAGGGTGAATCACCAGAAATATTATTTTGGGTAGGCTGTATGGGTAGTTTCGATGAACGCGCACAAAAGACCACCCGTGCTATCTGTAAGATATTGCAACATGTTGGAATTAAATATGCTGTATTAGGAACGGAAGAAAGCTGCACTGGCGACCCGGCAAAACGTTCAGGGAACGAATTTCTTTATCAGATGCAAGCGATGACCAATATCCAGATGCTTAATGGCTATGCCATCAAAAAGATAGTAACGGCTTGCCCCCATTGTTTTAATATTATCAAAAACGAGTATCCCTCGCTGGGTGGGTCTTACGAGGTGATCCACCATTCGCAGCTTATACAGCAGCTTATTGGCGAAGGGAAGCTTAAAGCCG
>CAZFQV010000501.1:0-1636 GCA_964521175.1 uncultured Sphingobacterium sp. | reverse complement strand
GCTTCTATTATTGCAGGGTCTTTGAAAGGCTGTGGATTAGCCATTTCTCTAAAAATTACCCGGAAGGCCTTCAGCATAGCCAAGGAAGCCGCCAAAATGACTAAAGCAGTGAAGACGACGGCTAAAATTAGCGCTTCGGTATAAAAGTCGCCAGTGCCCGATCCTGCGGTGGCAGGCTGGCTTTCCTGTGCTGCCAGTGTGCCACAAGCGAGAATAAATAACGACAGACTTAATATTCTTTTCATTTTTCTTTATTTTCTATTTAAAAGAATTCAATCAGACAGGTTATCAGACGAGTCATTATTCATTTGTTCGTCTTCATTTAATGGCAGACTACTCATATACTCAACATGGCTTTTTTTCATGGTGAACAGCATAACCGCAACTACTGCGAAGAATATAAGAAATAGCCATAAGGACGTGATTAGATAAATCTGACTGTCGTAAAAGTTTTGGATAAATTGCTTAAACATATTGTTGATCGTTTTTGAGTAGCATCAATTATTTAATGTCGGTTCCCAGTCTCTGCAGATAAGCGATTAAGGCGATGATTTCGCGATCGGCTTTAACCTTGATATTGTCTTTAGCAAGATTTTCTGAAATCCCATCGGCCTGCCTTGAAAGATCGTTATTAGCGATAAGGTCATAGTTCTCTGCGTATGGAACGCCCAGCTTTTTCAGTGCCCTGATTTTGGGTGCTGTGCTGGTCGTATCGAGCTTTTGCTCGATCAACCACGGGTAGGGAGGCATGATACTACCCGGAGACATCGTTGTAGGATCCAGCATGTGATTAAAATGCCATGCATGAGAATATTTGCCACCGAGCCGGTGAAGATCTGGCCCGGTTCGTTTTGACCCCCATAGGAAGGGGTGATCATAGACATATTCCCCGGCTTTACTGTATTCGCCATAACGTTCCGTTTCCGAACGGAAAGGCCTGACGGTTTGTGTATGGCAGTTCACGCAGCCCTCGCGAATATAAATATCCCTTCCCTGGATTTCGAGTGGGGAGTAAGGTTTGACACTGGCGATAGTCGGCACATTCGAGGAGATGATAAACGTAGGCATCATCTCAACCATGCCGCCGATAAGAATGACGATTAAGGAAAGTACCAAAAAAGCCATTGGCTTGCGCTCTAATGCATGGTGGAAGGTTTTTTCTCCAGCTCTGGGAGTAAACTCAGGCGAAAGCGCAATAGCTTCTGCCTCTTCATTTTCAAGCAGTATACCTTTCTTTGCCGTTTTGATCAGATTATACGTCATCACGATCACCCCGGTAAGATACATCAGCCCACCGATGGCGCGGAAAATGTGCATCGGTATGATTTCGATGGTGGTCTGCAAAAATGCAGGATATTTCAACAGACCCTCCGGCGTAAATTCTTTGAGCATCAATCCTTGCGCAAAACCAGCAAGATACATCGGTATTGCATAGAAGAGTATCCCCAGCGTACCTATCCAGAAGTGGAAGGATATTAGCTTCTTCGAGAATATTTCGGTTTGGTAGATTCTGGGTATCAGCCAGTATAAAATGGCGAAGGTCAAAAATCCATTCCAGCCCAGGGCTCCGACGTGAACGTGAGCCACGATCCAGTCGGTAAAGTGGGCGATGGCGTTCACCTGTTTTAGAGAGAGC
>CAZFQV010000500.1:0-1642 GCA_964521175.1 uncultured Sphingobacterium sp. | reverse complement strand
GGATCTCCTGATTAATTGCCATGCACATTTCCTGTATGAATCGGTTTCGCGGATTTAGCGAGGAACCTTCTGTGAGTGACAATTTGGAGATTTAGTGAGGAGACCCCGTGTCGTGGCACGGGGAGAGCACGAGGAGAGCTGGGGAGTGTATCGCATCTCGTCATGAAAAAAGTTAAAAAAACAAAAGACCGGAATTGCTCCCGGTCTTTTATTTATATTACATCAGGCGACTGAAATAGTCACTCGCTGCTGATTAATTATCTCATTTTAAATTGGTGCCTTTTTGCTTTCCAGGTACCTTCTCCGTATTCACCTACGCTTAAGTGGCCTTCCAGGGTGTCACCAACAACCTTTCCGGTAAAGAAGGAATGAACACGGGCGCCGTCAACTCCATAAGTGCTACGGATGTCGATGTCGTTACCGTGTATAGTCCCTATGAGGTCTCTCGGGCCAATAGCACCGATATAAGTACCTTTAAGGTTAGTGCCATCCTGCTCGATTACAAAAGTTTGAGCTACTGTGGTAGCGTAATATTTAGTTTCAACGTCCCATTGTCCGCTGAGGTCAGCACCTGCCGGACCACTCGGTTTGTTGATCGGTTTTGGATTTGAAAGAACCTCATAGATACGATCGGCGATGATCTTATCTTCGCCCGGACTAAGCTGGGATGAATTCACAGAAATGCTGTTGCCGAAACTCGGCTGAAAATAGCTTCCAGCAGACCCTGTCGAGATGCGCGGGCTTCCCAGCCATAGGATGTCTTGAACATCCTGAGAGGTATAAGGGATATTTTTTTTATCCCAGGATATAGACAGACTTGGACTTGGATTTGAGCGGCCTGTCGGCTGTCTGATATTGGTAGTAATGCTGGGGATAGACTTCACACGTTCTGCAATCCTCTCCAGACGGGCAGTCCATTCTTTTCTTTCAGCTACGTGATCACGTTTGAACCACATTTCTACAGCCGTCAACATCCCAATAACTTCTTCACGACCTACCTTAAACCCTCTGCCAAAACCATGATGTGGACCGGTATTCATACGTGCAGCCATAACGAGGTCTTTTCTTCCGACAAGAAGTCCGGCACATTGCGGGCCATTAAGGTATTTACCGCCACTGTAGGCTACTAAATCCGCACCCTGCACAATATGTGGATTCGGATTTTCCAGGCCTTCTGCCGCAGCATCGACCAGTATAGGTATGCCCATCGGCTTGGTATAGCTGGAAATTACTTTCAGGGATAACGGACCATTGTTAGAGGCGCCACCAGCCATAACATAAAGCATAGCAGTTCTGGGCCCCAAAGCAGCCTTTAGCTCTTCCACATTAGATACTTCGATCATTCTCACACCCACAGCCTTACATCCGGCATCATAAGCAGAGCGCGAATAGGAAGTCACTACCACTTCATCTTTCATTCCGGTAATATTCGGAATCATCCAGATCTTGTCGGGATCCCCGCCGGTAACACATCCTGCCGTAGCGGCGGTAATCGCAGCGGAAGCTCCTGCAGTGACGCATCCAGATTCTACACCGAGCAACTCACTAAGACGATTTCCAACTCCATCCATCAGTTCATCGATCTGCACATATTCGTCAATTGCCGCATCCATGGCATCGCGTACTTCAGGCAGCACCTTCG
>CAZFQV010000499.1:0-1662 GCA_964521175.1 uncultured Sphingobacterium sp. | reverse complement strand
CTGCTGGGGAAGTTCCTCAGTACTACCGGCGGTGCAATACTTTCAGGTCAGCCCCTCAAACAATCTGTCCAGGTGGGTATGAGTATGGCTCAGATCGGAGAATTCGCCTTTATCGTAGCGGCACTCGGCCTGTCACTCGGGGTAACCAGCGACTTTATTTTCCCTGTAGCTGTTGGAGCCTCAGCAATTACCACGTTCACTACCCCCTACATGATCAAGTATTCCCCTAAAGGATACGAATTGATCGTCAGAATATTCCCTGCTAAATGGATTGATGCCCTGAATAATTATTCTTCAAGTACACAGGATATCCAGACAGAAACTAGCTGGAAAAGAGTATTGAAAGCCTATTTGAGTATCGCCATTACCAACGGTATCATTTTGCTTGCACTGATGCTCCTGTCTATAAATTTTCTATTGCCGTTTATCGATGGAGCTATAGCGAACGACAGTACCAGAAGTCTTATCGCAACCGTTGTGTCCTTTGGTGCGGCTGCGCCATTTATATGGGCCCTGATGGCTAAGCGACCTAATAATTTGGGATACAAAGAATTATGGCTTGATAAGAAATACAGCCGCGGGCCATTACTCATCATTGAAATATCAAGAATAATTATAGGCCTGATAATCCTCGGACTATGGATAAGCAGGTTATACACAGGATTTACCGCCATCCTCATCGGACTTCCTGTCATATCAGTTGTTCTGATATTGTTTTCTCAGCGATTGCAGAAATTCTATCAGCGGCTTGAAGGGAGATTCCTTACTAATTTTAACGCCAGGGAGATAGCCGCTGAAGAAAACTCACATACGGAAAGTCTGATCAGTAAACATTTCACCCCCCGGTCTGCACCAACTCAGTGGGAAGCCCATATGGTTGATATGGAGGTTAAGCAAAATGCTGATTACATCGGCAAAACACTGGAAGAACTGGCCTGGAGAGAACAATACGGAGTCAATATAGCCTATATAAAACGTGGCGATAAACTCATTTATGCCCCCTCAAAAAATAATAGACTGCTCCCCTTCGATCGAATCGGTGTGATCTCCACAGATGAGCAAATGAACGCATTTAAGTCTGTGTTTGAATCTGTTGAAGAGATTGATCCGGCGGCATACAATGTCGATGATATTATTGTCAAAAAAATTATAGTCGATGAAAATAACAGACTAAGAGGACTAACAGTCCGGGACTCGGGGATTCGTGAACGCACCAACGGCCTGATCATCGGCATTGAACGTAGCAATGAGAGAATTTTAAACCCTAATTCGAATACTGTTTTTAAGTGGGGAGATGTAGTTTGGATCGTCGGCGAAAGGAAAAAAATTCAGGGGCTGGGTAAGAGAGATTAGAAATCTTCACCGCATTTTATTAAGCACATACTTGACAGCAGAAACAGCATTAATTACTAGTCTGCGTTCAGGCGTGCCATAACAGGCATTGTCATAATATTCAGGGTCATAATAAGAAAGCTTTTTCATTTTGCCGTTTGAAAGGATAAGGAACTCATAAGTATAAGAACCATAGATTTCGTATTTCTTCGGACAAAAAATAGATATGTCCTTCTCGTCCTTAATCCCGAAGAGCTTGTTCTGAATAAAAGTATTCCACAAGAGCGAATAGTCTTCCCGGGATAAATCCAGATCTTGAAGTTTCCTCGT
>CAZFQV010000498.1:0-1670 GCA_964521175.1 uncultured Sphingobacterium sp. | reverse complement strand
TAAAAATAGCTGAGCGCTGATGTAATTCTTTTACATCCTTAGTTAGAATCCGTTGATAGCCGTCTGTAGCCCTACCGCCGGCCTGTTCAATGATAAACGCCATCGGATTACATTCATAAACCAATCGTAATTTCCCTCCCGGAGCAGAAGAGGTGGTTGGATAAATAAATATTCCGCCCTTAATTATATTCCTGTGTATATCTGCTACCATAGAGCCGGTATAGCGTGAGGTATAGGGACGGGATGTCTGCTGATCTTCTACCTGACAGTATTTAAGATACCTTTTTACGCCTTCCGGGAAATGGACATAATTACCTTCGTTAAGCGAATAGATAAGGCCGTCCTCTGGAATTGTCATGCAAGGATGTGATAAACAGAACTCGCCGATGGAAGGATCCAAAGTAAAGCCGTTAACACCCTTTCCTGTAGTGTAAACAAGCATGGTAGATGATCCGTAGATGATATAGCCAGCAGCTACCTGTTCGGTACCTTTCTGAAGCACGTCTTCCAGAGTCGCCTTTCCATCCACTGACTTTCTGCGATATATTGAGAATATAGTTCCTACGGCCACGTTCACATCTATATTTGATGATCCGTCGAGTGGATCAATAGCAACTATGTATTTCGCATTTTTAGAAACGCCTCCATCAATATAAACAATATTGTCGTTTTCCTCAGAAGCTACTATACAGCATTCTCCCCCACTTTTAAGTGCGGAGATAAACTGTTCATTAGCAAATACATCCAGCTTCTTCTGGGATTCACCTTGAATATTTACCGTTCCGGCATCCCCCAATATATCCATTAGGCCGGCTTTGTTCACCTCCCGGTTAACAATCTTCGACGCAATCCCAATATCCCTCAGTAATCGTGATAACTCCCCTTTTGCATATTGAAAATCATTCTGCTTTTCTATAATAAACTGACCTAATGTTACGATACCTTTCATGCTTAGTATATTTTATACATTATCTATTCGTTAATTCTATCGCTTCTAAGTTATAAATTTCCTGCCCTGAAATACAAAATCTAAGTAATGTGCGTACTTTATGCCAACCGTATTTTCCGGCTGCACCTGGATTGAGATGTAAGCAGGAATTTTTTTTATCAAACATAACCTTTAAAATATGCGAATGACCACTTATGAACAATCCCGGAGGATCACTGTAAATCTCTGGTTTTACCTGCGGAGCATATCTTCCGGGATAGCCGCCAATGTGGGTTATCCAAACCCTTAGCTCCTCACATTCAAACCTTAAATGCTCGGGGTATATGGTTCTTATATCCTGACCATCTATATTACCATAAACGCCTCGAAGAGGCTTAAAGGAAGCTAATTTATCAACGACGCTGATATCTCCAAAATCACCGGCATGCCAAATTTCATCCGACTGATCAAAATGCTTAAAGACAGAGTCATCCAGAAATCCATGAGTGTCTGAAAGCAAACCTATTCTGATCATATTTTATTCAGATTCTAAAAAATTGTTAAATAATCCTTCAAAAGTGCACGATATTCGTTAGAATAGTAATTCTGACGCTCATATATAACAAACTTACGAACATTTGGTTCGACATCTTCAAAACCGAGCGTCAATATACAACGAATCGCCTCTCGATTGGGGAATGAATGAATTAATAGTTGCCCCTGAACCCTGAGCCCTGCTTTT
>CAZFQV010000497.1:0-1672 GCA_964521175.1 uncultured Sphingobacterium sp. | reverse complement strand
CATTTCCACTAACATTTACCCCTGCAACTTTACCACTTAGTGCGTTTGCAACATTTGTCTCCCGCGCCTGGGTTAGTTCATCTCCTTTGACTTCTGATACTGAATAAGCAAGAGCCTTCTTCTCTCTCGAAATACCTAATGCAGTAACTACGACCTCGGTAAGTGCAGTATTTGCTTCCACGAGTTGAACGTCCAATGTTGTTCTGGCTCCTATAACAAGTTCTTTTGAAACAAATCCAATATAAGTGAAAACAAGAATACTACTCTGGTTAGGCACATTTATAGAGAATTTACCATCTACATCCGTACTCGTTCCAATGTTAGATCCTTTTATCTTAACACTCACACCCGTTAAGGTCTCACCATCCGAATCAGTTACTACGCCTCTGACTACGATATCCTTTTGGATTTCAATCAATGGCTTATTGAATACTAACTCCTTTTCCTTCAGAGTTATAGTATTTCTATTAATAGAATAAGTTAAGGGTTGCTCTTTAAAAATCTGGATAAGAACGTCCTCGAAATCAGCCTTCTCCACCTTAATATCGATAGGTTTGGCCATACTTAGAAGATCGTCGGTATAGACGAAGTTATACCCGCTTTGCAATCTAAGTTCTGTTAATACAGTTTTTAAAGGCGCATTTGATTGAGTTAAGCTTATTTTCTGCGCGAAACCAACAGCGTAAACTTGCATAAAGCTAGCTATGAATATTATGGTTACCAGCCGCATAATAAGCCATAATTTAGAGACATCACCCTTGGTTATGCCTAGTTTTCCAGTATAAATTTTATACATTTGCAAATGTTTGGTTTGCAGAATGCCTTAGCTTCGAAACGTCGGGCACCTGCGGTTAAAGCTTGATAATTAATTATTAGCAATCGCCAAACTCGAACCAGAGATGCTTCTGCATTTCTGGTTTTTTTGGCTTAACATTCTATTGTTAAACTTCTACATAACTGACTGGTTTAAAGGTTAATAAATCAATTTAAATCTTATTTGTATACCAAAACCCGCCGCCCCTCAATCTTAAACTTAACTCTCCCGGTTGATTCCAGTGATTTTAACACCTCAGAAATATTTTCAAATTTCGAGATAGCTCCACCAAATTTATTATCAGGGATTTCACCTATATACTCAACCTCCACATTATACCAGCGAGCAATCATTCTCATCACATACTGAATATCATTACTCTCAAAAACAAACTGATCTTCTTTCCATGCGATAACATCTTGACTTGCTTTTATGTCCTCAACCGTTATATTATTTACGGTAAGAATTGATTGTTGGCCAGGTTTCAAGATTTTGTCGTTCCCATTAAGACCAGTTACTTTGACACTGCCTTCAAGTAGTGTTGTTTTAACGGCGGGCTCATCCTCATAAGAGCTGATATTAAAATGAGTTCCCAGGACTTCTACTTCCTGCATGATTGTCTTTACCAAGAAAGGGCGGGTATTGTCTTTAGCAACTTCAAAGTAAGCCTCACCCTGCAATTCTACTTTACGATTTTTATGGCTGGAGAAACTTGAAGGATAAGTTAATTTTGAAGCAGAATTAAGCCAAACCTTAGTGCCATCAGGCAATTGCAATCGATACCGTCCGCCCTTGGGGGTTTCAATTGTATTATATTGATCTAATCCATTTATACTCTGCTGTTGATTTGGCGAAATG
>CAZFQV010000496.1:0-1677 GCA_964521175.1 uncultured Sphingobacterium sp. | reverse complement strand
CCTTGCCCGAGGTACTCAATAATGTAGCTGGTTTGACTATTGGAGGGAACGGTACCAATCCCGGGGATATTAAATCAGTATTCCTTCGTGGTGCATCTGCCGCCAACACGCTGATCCTGATAGATGGTATACCGGTAAATGATGCATCAGAAATATCCGGAGAATACAATATTGCAGCAATTCCAATAGACCAAATAGAGAGAGTCGAAATCTTAAAAGGCGGGAATTCCACTTTGTATGGCTCGGATGCCGTGGCGGGTGTGATCAATATCATTACCCGCAAAGGGGAGGACAGGTTAAAAGCGGGTTTGTCAGCTACCGCTGGAAGTTATGATACTTACAAGCAAATACTTGGATTAAATGGCCAGATGGCTAATACATCAATTTCCTTCAATGCATCCAATTTGGATTCGAAAAGCTTTTCCATGGCTAAGCCGGGAAATGGGGAAACCGATTTCGATAGAGATCCGTTTCATCAGAAATCGTTATCTTTTAATGTAGGCCATCAGCTGAGCAGCAGACTTCTGTTTAGAGGCAACCTACAAGCTAACAACAATAGAGCTGCGCTGGACAACGGTGCTTTCACCGATGCAAAAGATTATACTTATGACAAGACAGCTTATATTGCCGGCTTAGGAGCGAAGCTTACGCTAAGCCAAGGGACGCTTAATTTCAACCTGAGCCAGAACAATATTCATAATTTTTACGATAACATCGGTTCAATAACTAGTAACCGCGGTAACATAATGCATTTAGAAGGTAACCTGAATTATAACCTGAGCAGGTTTGTTGATATAGCCAGCGGGTTGAACTATCGTTACTCTAAAACCATACAAGCCAATCCGTATGGTGCAACATTATATGCTGACAATAATATAAAGAGTTTTTTTACGTCCGTCTTTCTAAGATCGGGTCGGGGCCTGCACGCTGAGTTAGGTGGTCGGGTTAATAACCATAGTCAGTACGGAACCAATTTTACCTATACGCTTAACCCTTCTTACCTGATAGCCGACAGGTATAAAGTATTCGTTAACGTTTCTTCTGCATACCGTATTCCTTCGCTATACCAGCTATTTTCCCAGTATGGAAACCTTGATCTTGAACCTGAAACCTCTACTTCGTATGAAGCAGGCTTCGACCTCAACTTTACGGAAAAACTGAACCTGGCATTTTCTTATTTTAAGAGGGACATAGATAACGTAATCGACTTCGGTCCATTGAGCACGGGAGCCTTCGGATACATCAATCAGAATAATCAGAAAGACAAAGGTTATGAAGCCGAGCTGCAGCTTAGTCCCAGCCAGGCTATTCATCTATCTGCGTTTTATGCACATGTGCAAGGAGAAATGCTTACTCCAACAGGAAACACATTTAATCTTTTTAGGCGCCCCAAAGATTCATTTGGTGCAAACGCCGGTTTAGATTTAAGCCAAAAAATGAGTCTGAATCTTATTTATAAATTTACGGGTGAGAGGAAGGATCGTTATTTCGATAGTTCTACTTTCGCCACAGTTGATACAAATATGGACTCGTATCATTTGCTGGATCTATACACTCAGTATAAACCTACCCGTAAACTGATGTTATTTGCCGACGTCAAGAACCTGCTGGATCAGGATTATGTTGACTTCAGTGGGTATAATAGTAAAGGACTGAATTTTAATGCTGGCTTCAAAC
>CAZFQV010000495.1:0-1677 GCA_964521175.1 uncultured Sphingobacterium sp. | reverse complement strand
TGCAGATGCCGGATTTCCTGGCAGGCCAAATACAAGCGTCTGGCCGTGCACGCCAAAATAGAAAGGCTTTCCTGGCTTTTGTTTTACACCATGAAATATTTTTTTCACGTCACATTGTTCAAGTGATGCAGCGACGAAATCATAGTCGCCGACAGAAACTCCGCCAGTAAGGATAAGTATATCTGAACTTAGCTGGTTTTGAATAGCGCGGACAATTTCTTCTTCCTGATCATCAACCAAGGTTATTGAAACAGGCGGGATGTTCATTTGACATAGTACTGCTTTCAGCGCGAATGAGTTGGACTCGTAGACTTTGCCTTCTTTTAGCTTTTCTCCGGGCCTCATTAATTCTTTGCCGGTAGTGATAATACGGATACTCGGATTTGAATAGACTCTGACCTTGTTAATTCCGATACCCGCGAGAAAAGAGATGGAAGCCGGCGTAAGTAGGTGTCCTTTACCTAATGCAAGCGTGCCCTTTTTAGTTTGTGAGCCCTGCAATCTAACATTACTTCCCCGCACCAATTTTTCATCTGTTATGCTTATACGGTTGTTATCCTTCCTCACATTTTCCTGTATGACCACTGTGTCGGCGCCAGCAGGCAAAGCCGCACCGGTAAAAATGCGAATTGCAGTCAGCGGTTTGAGAGGGTCAGGAAAATGAGTTCCTGTTTGAACTTCTCCGGCTAAAAGAAGATCAGACTTGCCGTCCCAGGTGTCAAATGAAAAGGCATAGCCATCCATTGCCGATTGATCGAAATGCGGTGAGTCTATGGGTGCGTACTGATGTTCTGCCAACACGAACCCTCCTGCTTCGTTTAGAGACACTTCGCTGATGTTTGCTTCGGGGCAATGGTCAAGGATGGCTTTCTTTGCTTCAGCTACGGCTATCATCGTTATATAGTTTTAGGTTGAACCTGCGATGCGTTTCAACATGTTTTTAAAAATAAAATAATGAAAAGGCAGCATAGCGTACCAATAATTTCTACCCAAAATTCCTCTCGGGCGGAAAGTGGCGGTTTGTTTGAGGATAGACCGATTTTCATTGTTCACCATTGCGAATTCCAGCCAGGCTTCTCCGGGTAGCTTCATCTCGGCAAATAGGAGCAAGCGATGATTTTTATGATCGGCTAGTATTACTCTCCAAAAGTCAATCGTATCTCCTGCTTCAATGCCTATTTTGTTTCTTCTGCCTCTGCTCAAGCCCACGCCACCCAATAATTTATCTAATATGCCCCGCAGCTTCCATAGGCTATCGGCATAGTACCAGCCATGCTCACCGCCTATAATAAAAAATCGGTTGGCAACTTCTTCAACCTGATCTTTGGGAATTTCCACCCAGCGACGATCCTTAAAACATCCATTTACGGGCACTTCGATATATTGGTTTACGTCCAGATGACGCAGGCTGCTGGAAGCTGAACCTGTCCAGCTCGAAATCACCATATTCTGTTCAATTCGTTCAAAAGCCATACTTATGGCTTCCTTATAGGGGATGAGATCCTGAGGAATAATTTTGCGTATAGAAAACTCCTTGCATATTACGTCGTTTTTCATGCTGTGTACCAGCTGCTTGGCAATGGTAAAGTTGGCGGAAGTGGTAAGGTATAGCCAAAAAGCGGAGAATCCGGGGAACAGCATAGGTAAGGTGATGATGAACCTTTTGTATCCCCGGAC
>CAZFQV010000494.1:0-1679 GCA_964521175.1 uncultured Sphingobacterium sp. | reverse complement strand
GCCCGCTGTCCAGTGCGGAATATACTATTGAGGAGTCAGTATCGCTTACCTGATAAGATTTAATCCAGGCCGGTTTATTAATGTCTGATTCGGCAAACAACTGAAGCTCCTTTTGCCAGTCGGGTATGAGATCCTGTCTGGACTCGGATACACCATTAGCTCTGACGGTTTTGTCGACCTTTACGCCCTGTTGCTTCAACCGTCTTGCTTCCGAAGTGAAGAAACTATTCAAATCCACATATTCTCCCCGGGTTCGGTCCTTTGTTTCATTGCAGGAAATTATCAGGAACGCCAACAGAAATATTATTCGGTACTGCATCAGGAAACTAATATGTTCCCGGTCATTATTGGAGGTACCGGGATATTCATTATCCTGAGTATGGACGGTGCGATATCTCCGAGTTTACCATCCTGGATATGATGAAGATCCTTGTCAATCATGATACATGGCACCAGGTTGGTGGTATGCGCAGTGTTGGGTGAACCATCGCTGTTAATCATATAATCTGCATTGCCATGGTCAGCGAGGATGATAAATGAATAACCATTTTTAATGCCGCTTTCGACTACCATTTTAAGACATTCATCTGCGGTTTCTACCGCCTTAACTACAGCGCTGAACACACCGGTATGACCGACCATATCCGGATTAGCAAAATTAAGACACACGAAATCTGGCCATTTGCTTTCCAGCTCAGGGATTATTGCTTCAGCAATTTCCCTGGCGCTCATTTCCGGCTTGAGGTCGTATGTGGCAACCTTTGGCGAAGGAATAAGAATCCTCCTTTCATTGCTAAATTCTTTTTCCCTCCCTCCGGAGAAGAAAAAAGTAACATGAGGGTACTTTTCCGTTTCTGCAATGCGAATCTGATTCTTCTTGTAAGCTTCCAGTACTTCGCCCAAAGTATTCTTCAGGTCTTCTTTCGTAAAGATTACCTCGACATTCTTATAGGTCTCATCGTAGGTAGTCATAGTAATATAACGAAGATCCAACGGTTCCATCCCATATTCGGGAAATGCTTTTTGGGTGAGAGCAGTAGTGATTTCCCGGCCGCGATCCGTCCTGAAATTGAAGCAGATAACTACGTCCCCGGGTTCGACTTTCCCTATTGGCAGTCCGTCATTGTCTATTCTCACAATAGGCTTGATAAATTCATCACTTATTCCTGCATCATATGATTCCTGAATGCTATCGGGAATATTCTCCGTGGTCTTGCCTAGTCCATTCACTAGTAAGTCGTATGCAAGTTTGATCCGCTCCCAGCGATTGTCGCGATCCATGGCATAATAACGGCCAATGGCAGAGGCTATAGAACCACCGGTTTTGTGTAGGTGATCTTCCAGATCCAGCAGAAAAGGCAGACCCGAATTTGGATCCGTGTCACGTCCATCCATAAAGGCATGGACATAAAAGTTTTTTATATGATTTTCACTCGCCGCATCACATAAAGCCTTGAGATGATCGATATGTGAATGTACGCCGCCGTTCGACAGCAGGCCAATAAAGTGTACATTTTTCCGGGATTGCCTTGCATACTCGAAAGCAGACTTTAATACCGGCTGATTGACCAGCTCATTTTCCCGGACTGCTTTGTTAATGCGCCCCAGTTCCTGGTATACCACCCGCCCGGCACCCAGGTTCATGTGCCCCACCTCAGAATTTCCCATCTGCGCGGCCG
>CAZFQV010000493.1:0-1684 GCA_964521175.1 uncultured Sphingobacterium sp. | reverse complement strand
CCTACAAGTCCCTCATTGGTCTGAGTATTATCCAGCGATGCAGAATCTACACCGGGGATGACGATAAATGATCCGATACGGTAAACTAAAAGACATAAAAGAGTGAAGAGTATCCTCGCTCTCAGGTCTTCAATTTTCCAAATATTGGATAGCGTTGTAAAAAGCTTCTTCATGAAATATTACAATTTAACTATTGCACCGCCTGCAGCTTCGATTGCTTTTTGTGCAGTGGCTGAAAAGGCGTGGGCTTTGACATCCAATTTAGTTTTAACCTCTCCACGACCTAAAATCTTGACCAATCCGTTCTTAGAAACCAAACCATGTTCTCTGAACGTATCAAAATCAATTGCTGTTAAATTATACTTTTCTGCTAATAATTGCAAGGTGTCCAAATTAATCGATACATACTCGGTACGATTAATCGGGTTAAAGCCTACCTTCGGTACACGTCGCTGAAGGGGCATCTGACCACCCTCAAAACCGATTTTGGTTTTGTATCCTGAACGTGATCCCGCACCTTTGTGACCGCGGGTGGAGGTTCCACCGCGACCGGAGCCGGTTCCACGACCAATACGCTTTCTATTTTTTGTTGAACCTTCTGCAGGTTGTAAGTTACTTAAGTTCATAATCAGATACTTTCTACTGCTACTAAATGATTAACTTTTCTCACCATTCCGATAATTGCCGGATTCGCTTCCACCTCTACAGACTGATTGATCTTTCTAAGACCTAATGCCTGCATGGTTCTTTTCTGGCGCTCGCTTCTGTCGATAACGCTCTTGATTTGGGTTATTTTAATCTTAGCCATGACGATTATCCGTTAAATACTTTATTAAGATCCACACCACGTTGTTGAGCTACGGCATAGGCATCACGTAATTGTGATAAGGCTAATACGGTTGCTTTCACCACGTTATGTGGATTTGATGATCCTTTTGATTTAGCTAGTACGTTATGTACACCAGCGCTTTCCAGCACGGCACGCATCGCACCACCAGCTATAACTCCAGTACCTGGTGCTGCCGGCTTAATGAATACAAAGCCGCCCGAATACTTGCCGATTTGCTCATGAGGAATAGTCCCGTTAATAACTGGAACTTTCACCAGGTTCTTCTTGGCATCATCGATACCTTTGGCAATTGCTTCAGTAACCTCCTTTGCTTTACCCAGGCCGAAACCCACTACTCCATTCTCATCACCTACCACCACGATAGCAGAAAAGCTGAACGTACGTCCCCCTTTGGTCACCTTTGCAACACGCTGGATACTAACTAAGCGGTCTTTCAATTCGATCTCGCTTGATTTTACTCTCTTTATATTGATTGTTGACATCTTCTCTTAAGATTAAAATATTAAACCCGCTTCACGTGCACCTTCTGCCAGCGATTTAACACGGCCATGATAGAGGTAGCCATTGCGGTCGAAAACCACTTGGCTAACACCCGCTGCCAAAGCCTTTGCAGCTACTTCCTTACCCACTTCCTTAGACTGCTCAATTTTGCTCCCGCCACCTGTAAAATCCTTGGATAAGGAGGATGCTGAGACAATAGTCTTTCCGTTCGTATCATCGATGACCTGAGCATAAATACCTTTGTTACTTCTGTATACAGATAAACGAGGGCGCTCTGTAGAACCGGTTAATCTCTTTCTGATTCCTCTTTTGATTCGCTCTCTGCGAGATAAT
>CAZFQV010000492.1:0-1686 GCA_964521175.1 uncultured Sphingobacterium sp. | reverse complement strand
ATTACCGTTACCTATAGTAGACACACCCCTAATGTTCATGTCGAGCGGTGAGCCCGGCTGTCCTGTTGAGGGAGAAATATCAACCCCCGCTACCCTGCCCTGAAGAGCCCCTTGAACATCTCCAGATGCTACTGAGGAAATATCTTTACCCGAAACAGTCGAGATGGCTCCTGTTATTTCACTTCGTTTTTGAGTACCGTATCCAATGACTATGACCTCACTCAAAGACTGGGCATCTTCCATTAAAACAACATCAACATTATCGCGTCCCTGTAGAGAGACCTCTTGGAGTATAAAACCTATATATGTGAATACTAGTACTCCGTCCTCGGGTGCATTGATTGTATAAATTCCGTTTGCATTCGAAGTCGTGCCGATACTGGTGCCTTTTAATCTCACGCTCACCCCAGGCAATGGTACTCCTTTTGAATCGACCACCTTTCCTTTTATCTCTGCACGCTGAATAGTAGGAAAACCGATGCCATTTTGACCAATTTTCTCACCTATCACAATTGTTTTGTTTTCTATACTATAATCTAACGGTTGGTTCTTAAAAAGAAGAACTAGCGCATCGGAAAGTTCCATATTCTCAACCTTAAGCGTGACAGGTTTAGCTGTTCTAAGCAGATTGAGATCATAAAAGAATACGTAATCAGTCTGTCGTTTTATTTTTGAGAAAAAATCTTCAAGTGGCGCATGCTTACCTGTAAATGTAACTTTCTGCGAATACCCATGTGAATAAACATTCATTAAACCCACAATCATTAAGATGAGCGTCAGTTTCATAACCCGTCCTATTTGTCTGTAAAATTGTCTATCACTGAGGTATCTTATGCTACCGACAGTGGTTTGCTTCAGCAAACCTTTCTTAAAATAGGCTGCTGAATGAATATTGTTTAAGCAACACTCATTTTTAGTAAGAGAATTCATACTTTTGTTTGTTTTGTTTATTAATAAGCTTTGTCGATCAAAATTTATAGTAGGCTAAACATAACCAGGGGTGCTCCAACGCCTCTGGTTTTAATTTGTCGCCTTATATGAGTAGATTTTCTAAGGCATAACGATAACCTCCTTTCCTTCCAGTCTAAAGTGAACCTGTGTTTTCTCAAGAATTTTAAGGACTTGCAGCAGACTCAGGCTCCTTTCGATCTCACCACCGAAACGATGGTGAGGAATCTCACCTTCATATCGGACATCCACATCATACCAACGGCCGATTTGCCTCATTACAGTTTGTATATCAGATTCATAAAATTGGAAATATCCGTCCTTCCACGCTACCGATTTTTCGACGTTATCTACGTTTACGATTTCTATACTCTCGCTAAGAATAGACTGTTCACCGGGCTTCAGCAACTGTGAAGCATTTGTACGCAGATCTGAGATTTTTACGCTACCCTCGAGCAGGGTGGTATTGACTGTCGGCTCATCACTATAGGCGTTAATATTGAAGTGAGTGCCCAGCACCTGAACCTTTTGGTTCCTCGTGATCACTTCAAATACCCTCATAGAATCAGGGGACACTTCAAAATAAGCTTCTCCTTTTAAATAAACTTCTCGTTTAGAGCCAGAAAACGCTATAGGAAAACGTAGAGATGAAGCAGCGTTCAACCATACCTTACTCCCATCAGGGAGTTTAACCTGAAACTTTCCGCCTTTAGGCGTCTCAATGGTATTATAGCTGAC
>CAZFQV010000491.1:0-1697 GCA_964521175.1 uncultured Sphingobacterium sp. | reverse complement strand
TGTGATCGATCCAAAAAATAAAATCGACAGCAAAATGGACGTGGCGATCGTGGCCGGTAAAATATTTAAGGTTGCTGCTAATATCCCCGAAAATACTGCAAAGAAAACGGTAAATGTCAGCGGTTTATATGTAACTCCGGGATTGATCGATATTCACGGTCACGTTTTTCACGGAACTGAGTCCGATCACTATCTAAGTAATGGATTAAGTGCACTGCCCCCTGACGGGTTCACTTTTCGTTCCGGCGTTACCACTATTGTGGATGCTGGTGGTGCAGGCTGGAGGAATTTTGATATTTTCAAGCAAAACGTGATTGATGAATCGGCAACACGTGTTTTAGCTTTCATAAACATTGTAGGAGAAGGAATGCGTGATTTGGTAGCTTACGAACAAAATACCGCCGATATGGATGCTAAACTGACCTCCAGCATCGCAAATAAATACAAAGACTATATTGTAGGTGTCAAGCTGGCGCACTATATTGGTCACGACTGGTCTCCTACCGATAAAGCAGTTGAGGCTGGAAGAATTGCAAATATTCCGGTAATGGTCGATTTTGGAAAGGCCAATCCTCCGCTGCCGATAGAAGAGCTTTTCTTAAAACATCTCCGCCCAGGCGATATCTTTACTCATGTTTATCGATATGATCGCGAATATGACACCAACGGTAAGATGGTGGAGCATAAACAAGCTATTGTAGATGTTAAAACTCAAAAAGTCAAACCTTTCGTATGGGAGGCTCGTAAGCGTGGGATTATCTTTGACGTAGGTCACGGCGGCGGCAGCTTTATGTGGAGTCAAGCTATCCCGGCGATGCAACAAGGTTTTGCACCTGATGTATTAAGCTCAGATCTTCATACCGGAAGCATGAATGGTGGATTTAAGGATATGGCTAATCTGGCATCTAAATTCATAAACCTCGGGATGCCGTTGAAAGACGTCATTGCCACCTGTACCTGGAACCCGGCAAAGGTAATCCAAAGACCAGAACTGGGGAATTTGAGTGAAGGAATGGAAGCTGATATCGCTGTACTTAACCTACGGGAGGGTGATTTTGGATTTTCCGACTCACGAGGGCAATCTATTAAAGGTAAGCAAAAACTGGAAGCAGAGCTCACCATTCGTAAAGGTCGGATTGTTTGGGATTTGAATGCAATCAGTGCGACTCCGGTACAGATACAGTGACCATGAAAGTAAGAGATCATTTCGGCATGGTTAGCAGATCAGGCTATTTTGTAACAATCTTTACGTTTTTCCGATCTGCGTTTGACGATAACATCAATACTTTCTATATTAGACTTATTCATCCATTCTTCGTCTATAGTATTCTCTTTGTAGAACAAGAGAATGAATAT
Source organism: uncultured Sphingobacterium sp. (assembly GCA_964521175.1). GTDB lineage: Bacteria > Bacteroidota > Bacteroidia > Sphingobacteriales > Sphingobacteriaceae > Daejeonella. Next base: position 341 of record CAZFQV010000491.1, on the reverse strand, counting down.
AATGTGAAATCATATCTTAAAATAACCTAAATAAATAAATTCAATGAAACGTAGAGACGTTATTAAAGGTCTGACAATGTTGCCGCTAGCTGGTGGAGTTGTTGGAAGCACTCAGTCGGCGAAGGCGGGTGAAGGCGCCGGCTTGCTTGGCGCACTAAGTGGAGAATCGACTGTTAAAGGGCCGCTTGTAGCCGGTGCACAGGTTTATCAGTCTATCGGAGTAGAGCCAGTCATTAACTGCCGTGGTACTTTTACTATTATCGGTGCATCGACATTGGTACCTGAAGCTAAAGAGGCTATGGCTCATGCCGGCAACTATTATGTTCAACTCGATGAGTTAG
>CAZFQV010000490.1:0-1698 GCA_964521175.1 uncultured Sphingobacterium sp. | reverse complement strand
CGAAGTAACGGATTTACAGTCCGTCCCATTTGACCGCTCTGGAACCCCCCCAACATTTATGAGCCTCCTATCGGGATCGAACCAATGACCTACTGATTACAAGTCAGTTGCTCTACCAGCTGAGCTAAGGAGGCGTTTACCCTGAATACTCAGGCAAAAATGTCTTAAAATCTATTCCATGTAGATCTTAAAGAACCAACCTTTCCAGAGTTAATTATCAAGCATCGATAACCCCCTTCTGAAAGGGACTGCAAATCTACGAAAAAATAGAGTTGGTCAAAATTTTTTAGTAAAAAAAATCGGCAGTCTTTTTGACTGCCGAAAAACTATCTAATTATTAGGTGATTAGAATTTATATATCCTCCCTTTGTTGTTACAGATTTTGATTAATGAGACGGGAGCGCATTTTCTCTTTATATTTACCGATCTGGCGTTTCAGACTTTCCACTGCTCTATCGGTAGCCTCTTCAAAAGTTTTACACTGTTCCTTCGCAAAAAGATCATTCCCCGGAATAAGCAACTTGATTTCCGTTATCTTGTTAGCTTCATCGTCGGTCTTTTCCAGTCTTAAATAGACCTCACCCCCAATGATCTGGTCAAAAAACTGATCTAGCTTATCCGTCTTCCTCTGAATAAAATCTAATAATTTAGCATCTGCTGTAAAATGGATCGATTGAACTCGGATTTTCATGTGTCCTCCTTTTATAAAAATTAGTAATTAATTAACGTCGGTTATCCCGGTAAACTCATCATTGCTGAGGGTAAGGTTCAAATCATATTTGGCTTTATTATGCCCGCGGATGGGCTTGTTTATAGATCAATTTCAATTTTTCCACAGTATTATGGGTATAGACCTGAGTGGCCGCAAGACTGGCGTGCCCCAGCAGCTCTTTAATAGCATTCAAGTCGGCTCCTCGGTTCAAAAGCGCTGTAGCAAATGAATGACGTAAGATATGGGGACTTCTCTAGTTCTGTGCAGAAATATGAGTTAAAGTTGATTTCACCACGCGGTAAATAAATTTTGGATACACATCTTTCCCTTCGTTAGTAACGATTAGTGTGTTTGCTTTGTTGTCAAAACCCTGAGTTAATTTTGCGTCAATATATTTTCTCAATAAGCCTGTGAGCGGTGCGCTGATCGGAACGATCCGCTCTTTATTACGCTTGCCAAGAACCTTGACTTGCTGCTCGTAGAAATTCACATCATTGTCAGCTAAACCAACAAGCTCGGCCAGTCGCATCCCGGTGCCATAGAGCAACTCCAGGATTACGCGATTCCGCAAGCCGTTGAAATCATTGGTAAAAACACCTTCCTCATCAAAAATTTTATCCAGCTTTTGCTCATCGATCACTTCAGGCAGCCGTCTAACGATCTTCGGCGCCTTCAGATAAGTCATCGGGTTTTGGGTAATCAGCTGTTCGCGTTGAAGAAACTTATAAAAGGATCGAAGGACGGAGACTTTTCTGCTAACTGTCCGGGCTTCCAAGCCCGTATCCATCAACTCAACCACCCAGATTCTAATATCGTGATGCGATACCAAATTAAGCTCCAGCGCCCTGGAGGTTAGAAATTCCTGGAATTGATTTAAATCCCGGCTATATGCCGTAACGGTATGAGGGGAGAACCGCTTTTCAAACTGAAGATACTGCGTAAATCTGTCTATAAACATCAAAAAACCATTTGTACTTCAATAAAAT
>CAZFQV010000489.1:0-1705 GCA_964521175.1 uncultured Sphingobacterium sp. | reverse complement strand
GCCAGCGCCATAATAATTTCCAATATCCTGCCAGATCCAGCCACCCGGCAATGTTTGGGTGCCGAAAAGGCGATCATCAGCAATGATGCGGCCCGAAATTCTCTTAATCCCCGACTTTTGAAGCGCATTCAGCCATCTTTTTAAGATGACCGCACTCTTACTTTGTTCGTAACGGTCACTTCCTAAACTCGGGTCGCCTGTTCCTGTAATAATCAGGTCACCCTGGAGGGTGCCATCTGCATACACCGAGCCATTATAACCCAGACTAGTCTCCCAGGTAAAATCTCGCCCCAGCAGATGATAAGAGGTTGCAGAAGTTATGGTTTTTAGAGTCGAGGCTGGCGCAAGGCCGGTATTGCCATTTTTCGAGAAGATAACTTCTCCGGTTTCTGCATTCAAGACCGTGAATGAAGAGGAGCCGTAGGCCAGCTGCTGATCATTTTCGAAACGGGTGTAAGCAGCTTCGATTTTTTGTCCAAGAGATTGTCCATAAGCGATTGGGGCAAAGAACAAAAAAACACTGGTGAGAAGATATTTCATGCTAAAGAGTGTTAACATCCCAACAGGGATATCACAAAACTAATTATTTAGCATTCGAAGTGGCAACTAAATTTCCGATCAATGTTCCCGTACGTATTAAATTGGCTTCTGTACGCTGCATTGCTGTTTTAAGATCCGTTACTCCGTTTCCAATAGCCATCATGATATTGAAATACCGATTTAATTCAGGGTGATCATGCAGCGGAACACTACCACCCAATCCGATTACAGGAATATCATATTTAATTGCATGACTTGCCACGGCAAAAGGCGCCTTCCCCTGAAGAGTCTGCTCATCCAGACTTCCCTCACCGGTTATTAAAAGCTGGCATTTTTCTAAACTCTCATCAAAATTGGTAAGTCTAAGAAACTCTTCTGCGCCACTTACAAGCGCAGCGTTGCACATAGCATATAAAGCGGCAGCAGAACCACCGGCAGCACCCCCATGTTTCACCGCACTCATATTTTTTCCGGTTTCATTGTATACCAGTTCTGATATCTTCTTCAGGACAGATTCAAGGTCAGGAAGATCAGTCTGCTTCGCGCCTTTCTGAGGACCAAATATGGAGGCGGCACCATTTTCTCCCAGAAGAACATTGTCTACATCACACAATACCGTGATTTTAACTTCATTTATCCGGGGATCAAGGCGGGACGTATCTATTTTTACCAATCTACGCAAACTATCAGGAACGGGCTCGAGCACTTCGTTCGCAGAATCAAGAAATCGTACCCCCAGCGCATTGAGAATCCCCGCGCCAGCATCTACCGTCGCCGACCCTCCCAGTCCCAGGATAATTTCAGACACGCCCTGATCAAGTGCTTTCAGAATCATCTCACCGGTTCCATAGGAGGATGCGCTAAAAGGGTTTAACTCCGAGACTTCTAACAAACGTATACCAGATGCATCCGCCATCTCGATGACGGCGGTTGTACTGTCATGAATAAGTCCAAAAGAGGTCTTAACCTTTCTACCTAAAGGACCGCTAACCTCCACCGGTATGCGAAGGCCTCTGAATTTCTTAATGATAAGATCCATGGTACCGTCGCCGCCATCCCCCACAGGAAAACTCTCCGTGAGGCAATTTAAGGTGGATATTTCTAAACCTTTACAGATTGCAAGGGATGCATCTTCGGCACTCAGACTATTTTTAAAAGCATTAGG
>CAZFQV010000488.1:0-1711 GCA_964521175.1 uncultured Sphingobacterium sp. | reverse complement strand
CTACTATTCAAACCTGATCAGGAAATAGTTCTTCTTCCCTTTCTGGACTACGAAGAACTTTCTGCCGATCAGATCATCACTGCTGAACACATGTGATTCATCCGTCAGCTTTTCCCGGTTGACTGAAACTCCGCCTCCCACAATCATCTTTCGTGCTTCTCCTTTTGATGGGAAAATATTGGTCTTTTCCGCAAGAAGACTGATCGCCGATATCCCCTCCGCCAGTTCAAGGCCTGAAAGGGTAAACTGCGGCAGGCCTTCGAAGACGTCTGCCACTTCCGCATCGTTTAAAGTCGCGAGAAAGTCCAGGGTGCCTTGACCAAAAAGAAATTCAGAGGTCTTTATGGCTGTCTGAAGTGCCTCTTCAGAATGAGTTCGGGCAGTTATCTCGCCCGCAAGAGCCTTTTGCAGGATTCTCAAATGAGGCGCTGTATCATGTTCTTTTTCGAGAGCCTCGATCTCTTCCCGGGACTTAAGGGTAAAAATTCGTATCCAGCTTTTAGCGTCGGCATCACTGGCATTTAACCAGAACTGGTAAAACTTAAAGGGTGAAGTCTTCGTCGGATCCAGCCAGACTGCACCACTCTCGGTCTTACCGAACTTGGTACCATCAGCTTTCTTTATAAGTTGGGTAGTAATCGCAAAGGCAGTACCCCCCTCTTTGCGTCGGATAAGTTCAGTGCCTGTCACAATATTTCCCCATTGGTCTGAGCCGCCCATCTGTATCATACAGTTCTTTTCTTTCCATAGATAGTAAAAGTCGTATCCCTGCACAAGCTGATAGCTGAATTCTGTAAACGACATCCCGGTTTCACCCTCGAGGCGCTTTTTTACCGAATCTTTGGCCATCATGTAATTCACTGTCAGGTGCTTGCCTACGTCTCTGATGAAATCAAGAAAAGTAAAGTTCTTAAACCAATCATAATTGTTGACCATCTCTGCGCTGTTCAGACCGCCATCAAAATCTAAATATTTTTTTAGCTGTTGCTCCAAGCAGCTGACATTCCGTCTGAGAGTATCTTCAGAAAGCAGGTTACGCTCCGCGGATTTGCCTGAAGGGTCGCCCACCATGCCGGTTGCTCCGCCAACAAGTGCTATAGGCTTATGCCCCGCACGCTGAAAGTGAATCAGTGTCATAATCTGAGTGAGATGTCCTACATGCAACGAATCGGCGGTAGGATCAAAACCTATATATCCCGAGCTAATACCTTTATTAAGCTCTTCTTCTGTACCGGGCATTATATCATGTAACATCCCACGCCAGCGCAACTCTTCTACAAAATTCATTCTGAAGTATCCTTAGTCTGCAAATATAGCAGAATTGGCAAAATCCATGCATCGCAATTTTTTCGTAAATTTATAGCTATAACTCTTTAAATTCTAAGGCAATTTCAGAGAAACAGATCTTCAGACCATGAACTTTCTATCGCATTTTTACTTCGACAGGCATACCCGGGATCCAAACCAGGTGCTCGGTTCGGTACTGCCCGATCTGGTCAAAAATGCACGCAAAGACTGGAATCTTCGTCCTGAAAAAAAACAGGAATTATTTACCGGGGTGTCTGAGAATGCTATTCTAAAGGGTTGGAAGAGACACCTGATCGTCGACCGGCATTTCCATAACTCCAGTTTTTTTTTCCTCCATACCGCGGCAATTCGGATGGAAGTTGCTCCCATTCTCATCAACTCCCATGTCAGGCCCTCGTTCTTA
>CAZFQV010000487.1:0-1718 GCA_964521175.1 uncultured Sphingobacterium sp. | reverse complement strand
TTCTTCAAAACCATCAAACCGAAATTTTACAGCAAGTACATCTATTTCATCAGCGTATATAATTTTATGCTTCAGCGGCCTATCGGCAGCGATGACGCGCAGCGGGAGTATATTGCTGCCGAACTGACGGGGCTCAAACGCTTTTTCGACCATAACAACGCATTCTACCAGTATTATCGTTCAGATGCCACCCACCTGGACGAACTATACTTCACACGCGGCCCCTTTCGTATCTGCGGTGAACTGGATGATTGCGAACGGGACGGCACCTATAATACTAGCCACGACTACAAGCTTTCAAAAGTTATTGCCAATGAGCGGTACCAGGATTATCTAAGTCACGAGTTGGCGAAGCTAAATGGCAGCGTTGTGAGCAATGAAAGTCCGGTCGATATTCCCTTCCGGTGGACATCCAGTAAAACGGATGCCGTAGAACTCATTTACTCATTAATTGCCACTGGTGTGCTTAACAACGGAAATGCCGACGTGAAGAACTTTGTAATCTGGTTTGAGAAGGCTTTTCAGGTTGATCTCGGTAACTACTACCATAAGTATACCGATATGTGCAACCGGAAGAACAATCGGACCATATTCATGGAAAAGATGACCGCGGCGCTGATCCGCCGAATGGAGGATCGCGAGGAAGCGAAACCCGCAAGTACTGGCCCAAGACGATTTAACCAATATTAAATGAAAAACTTTTCAGCCCTCGGTAACGAGGCATGAATAAAAGATTATTGTTCAGCTCAATTTTGTATCAGCAACTGCTGCAATGGAGCGGCAGTTAAGAATCAAAGCTTATGTTATCCTTTATTTCATGGCCGCAATATTTTGCTGCCCTCGTGATTATCTGCCTTGCTTATTATGGCATCGTGCTGGTTAAATACTACCGGGAAGAATTGCTGGCGTTCGTCCACTCCAAACACGCTTTACCCGAAACAACAGTCCCAAAGTTCACCGGGGAAGTGATAGGTAGTATAAAGCCTGATGCCGGTGAATCTTCGGTTAACCCCGAAGATCTTCAGTTTCCGGATGACGAACCAACAGTGCAGGACGAATTGATAAACGAAATCCAGGCTCTGGTCAATGCCTTTAAGGGGCTCGACCAAAAAGACGAGTTCCTTTCACTTTTGAGCTTGATTTTTTCAAGATACGCAGGAACTGAAATTGATCGGTTCTCCATCATCGAGCAGGTTTTGGAAAATACAGATGCCCTTTCCTTTACCCTTGATCAGGATGACATTGAAGCGGCCTGGCAAAAGGCTGCTTAGTATTCACTTTAAGATAACGAGTTATGAAAAACCAAAGATTTGATAAAATGAAGGAGCGAGTATTGGAATTAAGTATTCGCGGCATACTTGCAATTGCCTTTGTATTAATCACCATGCCTTTAATGGCGCAGGACGGAAATGCGGGGATAAATGAAGCTACCAATAAAGTGAAAAGTTATTTCGAAACCGGTACCAATCTGATGTATGCTATCGGTGCGGTGGTAGGATTGATCGGAGCGATTAAAGTGTATCAAAAATGGAATGGCGGGGAGGCCGACACTCCTAAGGTCGCCAGCGCCTGGTTTGGCAGCTGTATTTTTTTAGTGGTGGTGGCTACTGTTCTCCAGTCCTTTTTCGGTATTTGATATGGCATCGGTATACTATATCAATAAGGGCATCAACAAGCCTCTTGAATTCAAGTGCTTGAAGGCGCAGTACATTGCCTAC
>CAZFQV010000486.1:0-1724 GCA_964521175.1 uncultured Sphingobacterium sp. | reverse complement strand
GGCATACTCTCAGCCTGCCAGCAGGCTAGTGACTCTACGGCCGATACAGCAATAGACAGTGCTGTCTCAGCCAGGTTCTTAATCGGCGCAGAAGCTGACTCAGTTATCGGAGATAGAAAGTATGAGCAAGTTCCCGCAATTGCAGCAGGGGCAGACGGAAAGACGCTATATGTCGCATGGTATTCAGGCGGTGATGCGCCTGGTCCCGGAAATTATGTTACGGTTTCCGTAAGTCCGGATCAGGGTAATACCTGGCTCAATGATCAACTCGTTGTCTATCCTAAAGAATCTACTATGCGTTTTTTCGATCCTGCCTTATGGAGAGATAAGAATGGACAGGTTCATTTGTTTTATGGATCTGCAAAAGATAGCCTCCTTTGGGATGGATTCGGCGGTGTAAACTCTTTAGCCATCGACTGGAACGGCTCTGCGATAACTTATAAAGATCCGCAAAGAATCGCTGATGGGGTGATGAGTAACAAACCGATTTATTTGGCTTCATCCAATATGGGCCTTTTCCCTATCTATGTGGATAAGCCACCGCTGAATGCAGAGAGTTCAGTGACATATCCGGCAAACGGCGCATTTATCTTATCTCATAATTATGAAACCTCCGGAGTTCTAAAGAGCTTATCACCGTATTCTTCTATTGAATTACCCGATAGTATTCGCATTCATGACGAGCCCCAGCTCGTTGAAATCTCTGATCAGGGTGATTTTCTCGCACTCTTAAGAACTACCAAAGGAATATATTCCACAAACAGCTCCGATTATGGCAAAACCTGGTCTGAACCTGTACCTTTTACTGCGTCAGGCCCTACTACTTCCAGCCGTTTTTATATTGGCAGATTGGCTTCAGGGAATTTACTCCTGGTTGCAAATAACAGTACTACCAGGAACCGGATGACTGCTCAAATTTCAAAAGATGGGGGTAAGACTTGGCCCTATCAGCTTTTGCTTGATGAGCGTGAAAATGTATCTTATCCGGATGCTGATCAAACTCCCGATGGGAATATTCATGTGGTTTTCGATAGGGATCGCACGGGAGCAAAAGATATCCTATATTTCCGCTTTAATGAAGAAGACGCCTTAGCAGGGAATACTCAAAATATATTTAGAGCGAGAGTTAATAAATAGCTGTCAGCTGTGAGTTATGAGCCACGAGCTATCAGCTATGAGCTATCAGCTCTTGCCTGACGCATAATCAGAGAATTAATTGAATGTTAAACAAAATATAGCTCACAGCTCATAGCTCACAGCTCAAAGCAACCTAACAATGAACATCCTTTGCTGCGATTGGGGGACCAGCTCCTTTCGGCTGAGACTCGTAAATTCTGAAGACTATTCTGTTTTGGCCGAATTACAGTCAGCAGATGGGGTTGCCGGCTTATATCGCTCTTGGCAACAACAAGATAGCGCCGATCGCTTCAGCTTCTATGCTGAAAAGCTAAGATCTTTGATCAGAAAACTATCCAAAGACTCGGGGCTTGAGTCGTTGGATAATACACCCGTGGTTGTGTCAGGAATGGCTTCATCTTCGATAGGTATGGAAGAAATCCCTTATGCGCCGCTTCCCTTCGCGGCCGACGGCAGTCAGGCATCTGTTAAAATAGTTGAAAATTTTAATGGTTCGGCATCTTTGATTCTGGTATCGGGTACAAAAAGTGAAAATGACGTGATGCGAGGGGAAGAAGCACAGTTGCTGGGATTGTTCTGCCTGCCTG
>CAZFQV010000485.1:0-1733 GCA_964521175.1 uncultured Sphingobacterium sp. | reverse complement strand
CGTTTATCGCTATCGCCAATCACCCCTATGGCGGTATTGAAGGGCTCGTGCTCTTGAAATTGCTTTGCATGGCACGGCCCGACTCCAAGTTAATGGCCAACTTCCTGTTGAAAAAGATACCCAACCTCAGTGAGTTCTTCATCGCTGTTAATCCATTTGAGAAGGTAGAGCATTCCTCGAGTATAAGTGGATTAAAAAATACTCTCCAGTTATTACACTCGGGCACGCCTATCGGAATCTTTCCGGCAGGCGAGGTTTCTACTTTTAAATTCGAAACGCAGCAGATTACCGACAAATTCTGGCATCCTGTAGTGGGCAAATTGATCGCAAAAGCAAATGTCCCCGTTGTTCCGGTGTATTTCCATGGCAATAACGGCCTTCTTTTTAATTTACTGAGCTTTATTCATCCTACGCTCAGGACGGCTAAGCTGCCCTCTGAGCTATTTAACAAACAGGGTCGTAAGATTCGGGTAAGGATAGGCAAACCTATTCTTCCCGCTGATCTGCCCTATCACAATAATAGCGGTAAGCTACTTGATTTTCTTCGTGCCAAAACTTATGCACTAGGTGCCGGCCTGGAGAATGAAAAGAAAATATTCAGCCCCAGAAATCTTTTCAAGATCAGAAAACGCCCCCAAACGGTAGTCGATGCTATCCCGGTTACCTTATTGGAAGATGAATTGAAAAATCTGGGGGAGTACAGGGTGTGGACCGAAAAGAACTACGAGGTCTTTATCACCCCTACGGTAGCCATCCCTCATTTCATCAAAGAGATCGGCCGTCTCAGAGAAATCACTTTCAGAGAGGTGGGCGAAGGAACCAACAAAGACATTGACCTGGATGAATATGATATTTATTACGACCATCTATTCATTTGGGATACAGAAACCCGAATGATAGTAGGTGCCTATCGTTTGGGAAAAGGAGACGAGATCTTCTACAGCTTGGGGAAAAAAGGCTTCTACACCTCCGAACTATTCAAGATTAAGGATCAGTTTTATCCATTGCTGCGCCAAAGCCTGGAGCTGGGCAGATCATGGGTCAGGAAAGAATACCAACAAAAACCATTACCGCTGTTCCTGCTATGGCGGGGAATTCTGAAATACCTGCTTGATCATCCCCAATATCGGTATCTTATCGGCCCCGTCAGCATCAGCAATAGCTTTTCTAAATTTTCCAAATCGCTGATTGTAGAATTTATTAGCAAACACCATTTCGATCACGAATTGGCGCAATATATTAAGCCAAGGAAAAACTTCAAGGTCGATTTCTCCAAAATAGACAAGGACCTGCTCCTGGGATCTGAAGAAAGTCTGAAGAACCTGGACAGTCTGATTTCTGAAATTGAAACTAGCCATATTAAGGTGCCTGTTCTTTTAAGACAATATCTATCATTGAACGCGAAAATAATTGCCTTTAATATCGATCCTAAATTTTCAGATTGCCTCGATGGATTTCTCGTTGTGGATCTGCAGAAAATTCCCACCGAAGTTCTGGAAAAGATCGGCAAGAATATCTAATAACAGCCGCGTTACGGCACTTAGAGCCCGAGGCTTTTACAAAGCCTTGTGATAGAAAAACGTCGGTATAAAACAACCTTCAAATCAGTGCACTGGTATATTAAGTTCAGAGCATTGCTTAACAATATGATCACATTAGCTTAACACTAGGCTGGATTCTTTGCGCTTTCTTTGTAAAAGAAGAATAATTCCAAAGTACTATGGTGTTCAAGA
>CAZFQV010000484.1:0-1735 GCA_964521175.1 uncultured Sphingobacterium sp. | reverse complement strand
CTGATTAAACCATAAACTTTGAAAACTCTTAAAATAGCTATCCAGAAATCTGGAAGATGAAACGAAAAATCAGTAGAACTTCTTAAAAATTGCGGCTTAAGCTTCGAAAACTATAAAAGTTCGCTAATATCTGCTGTATCCAACTTTCCTTTAGAAATATTATTTCTACGGGATGACGATATTCCTGAATATGTTCAAGACGGCATCGCCGATTTGGGCATTGTAGGCGAAAATATGATCAGCGAGACGGAAGCAAATGTAATTCACCTCCAGAAACTGGGCTTTGGGAAATGCACCTTAAAACTTGCCGTTCAAAACAACAGCAACATAGAGGGACTTAGTGGGCTTAACGGTAAATCTATCGCCACCTCCTATCCGGTAACCCTTAAAAAGTTTCTGGACAAGAATAATATCAAGGCAGACATACGCACTATTTCCGGTTCTGTTGAAATTTCACCGGGTCTGGGGCTAAGCGACGCCATCTTTGACATTGTTTCTACGGGGGGTACTTTAAAGAGCAATGGGTTAAAACCTTTTGCCGATGTGCTATCATCGGAGGCCGTATTAATTGGCAGCAAAGGTATCGAGTCTGAGCCTCTGGTCACTGAACTGATCCAGAGGATACAATCTGTTCTGCGCGCTAAAGAAACGAAATATGTAGTACTGAATGCGGAAGTCAGGAATCTGGATAAAATTGTAGATCTGCTGCCCGGCGTTAAAAGCCCCACCGTTGTCCCTTTGGCGGAGTCAGGCTGGGTCGCCGTTCATACCGTAATTTCTGAGCGCGATTTCTGGGAGAAAATAAGCCTGCTTAAAAATGCCGGCGCTCAGGGGATAGTAGTAATGCCTATTGAAAAAATTATTCTGTGAACTTAGTTTTAATAAATTAAAGCCATGCTTGACGTCTATAAACTGAGTGAACTTAATCCTAAGAAAATCCAACAACTTTGCCTCAGAAATGCGGATACAAATAATGATATCCGAGATACGGTAGCAGACATTTTAAATACCGTCAAGCTCGGGGGTGATGAGGCCTTGAGACGGTACGCTGAAAAGTTTGACGGCATCCGGCTGGAGCGCTTATCTATCGGGAAAGAAGAAATTGACGAACTGGCTGCCCGGGCAGGAGATACCGAAAAAGAAGCACTCCGGTTTGCGTATCGTAACATCCGCAAGTTTCATGAAAGTCAGAATATAGCAGAAAATAAAGTTGAGACCACAAACGGGGTGATCTGCTGGAGGGAAACAAGAGCTATAGAAAAGGTAGGCTTGTATATCCCCGGCGGCACGGCGGTACTTCCCAGCACCTTCCTGATGCTCGGTATCCCGGCAAAGCTCGCCAAATGCCAGGAAATCATAGTTTGTTCACCGCCCCTGAAGGATGGAAAAATCAATCCATACCTGGCCTATTGTGCTCAGCTGCTTGACATAAACCGCATATACCTGGCGGGAGGAGCACAGGCTATCGCGGCCATGGCTTTTGGAACTGAAAGTATCCCCAAGGTTGACAAAATCTTCGGCCCGGGTAATCAATATGTAACCAAAGCCAAGACCATTGTTCAGTCGGAAAGCCTTACGGCGATTGATATGCCTGCCGGACCATCAGAGGTTCTTGTGATTGCTGATAAAAGTGCCAATGCAGTATTTGTTGCAGCCGACATGCTGGCACAGGCAGAACATGGTGTCGACAGCCAGGCGGTGTTGGTTACCAACTCGGCTGAATTGCTGGATGGTG
>CAZFQV010000483.1:0-1755 GCA_964521175.1 uncultured Sphingobacterium sp. | reverse complement strand
AATAAAACCTAAGATTCAGGTTTAAAAGTCCAGTTTTTTGAGAAAAGTATAACCGAAGTATAACCGAAAAACCAACAACCCTGTTTAATATCATTTAGATGGGGTTTGTTGTGTTCCTATAAGGAATCGAATCCCTGGGATTTAAATCAATTCCGTTTTTAAATATAGAATTGCTTATTCATTGTATTCATTTTTGGATAGGCGACTTCGTTGTAATGCGCATTACAAAATAACCTTTCTAAAAAGGCGCTATTTTGATTTAAAGCTATTAGACTTCATGTACGCGTCGATATCCGACCGCAAGAACCGGAGTCCGCATCCGTCCTGAAATGCGCCGATCTTTGCGGCCCTTGCTTTTATCCATGCTTGTTTAAATCCGGTATACTCTGCCGCCTGGGCTGGGCTTAACCATTTATCCTGGGAATCGGCGGACATTTGTTCGAACATCGCCTTAACAATTCTTTTAGCTTCCTCAATCTCGAAGATCAAGGCTTTCCATGCTTCTGAACTTATTACAATTACATCCATATTTAAATATTCATTTATTCGACTAATTTAAATATTAAAATCTATTTATAACCACTTGATTGTTAAGTCGCTCCTATGCTCAAAAGTGTTTCAAATGTTATTTTCGAATATGGGAATCAAACCGCTCTTTAGTCCTAATGATATCCGGGCTCGATTAAATGCAGAAATTGAAAAGATTGAGAAACAGGCCGAGGCCAGACTAATTAGGATAGGTAATAAGTTTGTCCGGGATGCCCGGTCAAAGACAGACGACAAGGCATATACTGAAGCGTTGCAAGGCATATCTAAATCTAGGGGGCTTGCAAAAGCAATACTTGAAGCGGATTCGCCAAGTTTTACAGACAGAACCGGGAACCTTAGATCTTCCATTGGTTTTGTACTATTAAAGGACGGCAAGGTTGTTAAATCTGATTTTGAACAAACATTGGAAGGGTCGGAGGGAAAAGCCCAGGCTATCCGCTACGCAAGCGGCGAGGCAGACCGTTTTGTTTTTGGTTACGCCCTTATCGTTGTCGCCGGAATGGAATATGCAGCAGCAGTTGAAAGCAAGGGGTACGATGTAATCTCGGGGAGCTCTATAGAAGCAACCAATGCATTGAATAAGTATTTTAAGAAAAAATAAAATGGCAGTAAACGTATCGGGGAGCGACAATAGTCTGAAATATATCGCTGAATTAGAGATTGACGGTTGGCAAAAAAACTCAGCCAAAATGGAGGCTTCCATCCGGGCAGCCGCTAAAGCTGGTGCCGAGGGAAGCGAAAGGCAGATACAGGCGAACGAAAAACTAAAGACTTCCATTTCCGATTCAGTAAAGGAGGTCGAAGCATATAAAAAATCGGTTATAGGCCTAGCCGGAACGAGAGTCGCCGATAGCGGCGTCGGAGAGTATATACGTTTACTGGAAAAGGATCTTAAAGCCGGAACAATCACAGCGAAAGAATATGAGGCAGAACTAGCGCGGATCGCAACCACAAAGCCGATCGGGGCGGATGGCGCCCATTATATCGCCGAACAAACTGGTCTACTTGAAAAACAGCGGTCGAAGTTAGAAGACCTGAGACTATCTCAGGAGAAGGCGACAAAAACAACGGATCTACGCAACTACAACGTTAAGATAGAAGAGATTACGACCAGTATCAGGCGTTTAACGAACGTTGGAAAGACCGGTTTTGATGAATTGGGGGATAAGATCACCAGGTCAACAGAACGTCCGATCGGGGCATATA
>CAZFQV010000482.1:0-1755 GCA_964521175.1 uncultured Sphingobacterium sp. | reverse complement strand
TTTTGTCCGCTCTTAGCCGCGGGGGCCAAGTACGTTTTTCGGGATCTTCTTTTTGTTTCCCAAGGCCCTCAAGCTGCTTCGCGGTTTGTCTTGATACAAAAGGTACCAAAAAATCAAGAAAGAACGAAGCTTCCACCCACAGGCAAAACTCCCGGCCCGCCGTTCTTTCGGCCCACCGCGCGGAGATCCGTTTTCCTATTGAGTTTTTGCCCAGTTGAAATTTGACTCGTGTCTCAAGGAATTTTGTTTTAAGAACAAGATCTGATGTGATTTGGAAGTGTCATCCGGCCCCGGTAGTACCTCCCCGTTCTGCTTTCTTCCGCCTGAGCGGGATAAATACTAATTTAACATGAATTATCTTCAATACATTTGGATAATAAAAACCATCGATCAAATGTACCGTAATATTAGCTTTAATCGCAGGATGTTTCGTCCTTTTATCCACTGGTTATCAGATGCTTTATAAAACCCGGGGTATCGTATTTAAGACCACCGATTATTCGGAAAGCAGTGTGGTCGTACAGATCTTCACTGAAAAGTTCGGCCTGCAGTCTTATCTGATCAATGGTGTAAAAAAGCCGAAGGCTAAGATCAGATTAAATAGTCTTCAACCCTTACACCTGTTAGAAATGGTGGTTTATCATAAACCTAATGGGAACATCCAGCGGGTGTCGGACTTACGACACCAGCCAGTATTTCAGTCTATCCCCTACGATATTGTAAAAAGTTCGCTAACTATTTTCCTCAATGAGATGTTATGCAAGTCACTCAGGCAGCATGAATCAGATCCGGTCATGTTTGAATTCCTTTTTCATGCCATCGAGATACTCGACAATATGAATGCTGGCCTTTCCAGTTATCACTTGTATTTCCTATTGAGACTGACCCGATTCCTCGGATTCTATCCCGATACCAGCCGCTCTGGATTGCCTTATTTTGACCTAAAGAATGGATATTACACCATGCAACAGCCTCCCCACGGTTGTATCCTGGAGCCACCCTTTTCGAGAACCTGGACCACTATCTTGAATTCGAACTTTGATAGCCTGCCAGAACTAAAAATACTTAAGGAAGAGAGAAGGGTATTATTGGGGAAGATCGTTGAGTATTACCGACTGCATGTAGAAGGCTTCGGTCAGCTGAGATCCCTCGAGATTTTGGAGCAGGTATTGGACTGAACCCCTAGTCGACAACTCCCGGTGTTTAGTAGCAACCAGAAATCGAACGTAACGGTTTTTGTAACATTTTAGCGGCAATGCCCTAACTTATTATTGAACCTGCTTAACGAAGCCTGCAGCATCCCTATATTTAATCATTATAAATCTTGCTGATGAAGTCATTTTTTACAATAATTATTTGTTTTTCCTTATCTGTCATTTGCGGATCGCCGACTATGGCCAGGGATAAAATCCCTCCCAATGCCAAAAAGCTGATCCGTCATTATAAGGAACGTGTTGTTGGATTTGAAGACAACCATCTCCTATTCCGGGATGGCAGCAAGATTCTATGGGATGATGGCAAGGAGAATAAGACATTTCAGGAATTATTAGACTATCCGGATCTGAAGGATATGTTTCGCGATAAATACGTTAAGGGAAAACTGGGGCTGCCTATATCTGTTAATTATGATCCGGGAAGGATAAGAAATGAACCGTTTGTCTTTAAGATTTATGGCAGCAGCAAAGAGGAAGTACAGGACAATATCAGAGAGATTATCTGGTGCCCCAAGCTGAGCGGGCAGAAACTAAAGGTCAC
>CAZFQV010000481.1:0-1759 GCA_964521175.1 uncultured Sphingobacterium sp. | reverse complement strand
GATGTGTTGGAAAATAGTGATCCGAATACCGACACATCCAGAAGTGTATTCTCTTCACCCTGCACAAAAGGCGCGTCCATAGAAACATGACGGCCAGAATTACTTAAGGTGTCAGATATCTTCTCTACCGTAGTTTCTAGATTATCAGCAAGCTCTTCGGGAGACGGCTCTCTTTCATACTCCTGTTCCAGTCGCGAAAAAGCTTTACTGATCTTACTTAAGGAACCCACCTGATTTAACGGAAGACGTACAATCCGGGATTGCTCTGCAATAGCCTGTAAGATTGATTGGCGGATCCACCATACCGCATACGATATAAATTTGACCCCCTTAGTTTCATCAAATCGCTTGGCTGCTTTGATTAATCCCAAATTACCCTCATTAATCAAATCACCCAGAGTCAGGCCCTGGTTCTGATATTGCTTGGCAACGGATACTACGAAACGAAGATTGGTTTTTGTGAGTCTTTCTAAGGCTGCCTGGTCGCCTTCTCTAATTTTTTGTGCAAGAATGACTTCTTCTTCAGCTGTGATTAAGTCTACTTTACCAATTTCATGTAAATACTTGTCTAAAGACTGGGATTCACGATTGGTAATGGATTGGGTTATCTTGAGTTGTCTCATTTATAAAAAATACTCCTTTTAAAAGTCTGCGAAGTTAAGCAAAATATACGATTTTAACGACAAGTTAACTTTTCTTTCGCTGATTTTTAAGGATTTAGATCGAAAAATATTATCTTATTCAGTACAAAAACCATTCCATATAACGCATAAACCAGGTAAAAGTTATCGATCATAATAAGTATTCCCGATTTATGGCTAAAATGCCTTTTGTGGGTCTTTAGCCATCCTTATCACGCCAATTTTAATCGAGTCCGATGAGTTCCCCGCAAAGAGAAATTTGAACGGCAGATAATAGTTTAATAGTTTGAGGAAATTTTATCTAATAATGAGGCGTATTTTCCTCACAGGAAATAATCTATTTATTTATCGGCTGTAATTCGGTGCTTCCTTGGTGATAGTAATGTCATGAGGGTGGCTTTCACGGATGCCGGCCGCAGTGATCCTGACGAAACGAGCGTTCTGTAGATCCTTGATAGCAGCAGCACCACAATACCCCATACTCGCTCTAAGTCCGCCAACCAATTGATACATCACCTCTGCAAGGGTACCTTTAAATGGGACACGACCAACGATACCTTCCGGCACCAGCTTCTTAATATCATCTTCCACATCCTGAAAATACCGATCTTTCGATCCCAGCTCCATGGCTTCGATTGAACCCATACCGCGATATGATTTAAACTTCCTGCTTTCATAAATAATGGTCTCCCCGGGTGATTCTTCAACACCCGCAAAAAGGGATCCCGCCATGATGGTGCTGGCGCCCGCTGCGATCGCTTTCGCAATATCACCGGTTTGTTTGATTCCCCCGTCCGCAATAACAGGCACTCCAGTTCCACTCAATGCCTTAGCACATTCATAGACCGCATATAACTGAGGAACACCCACTCCTGCTATAATGCGGGTGGTACAGATAGACCCTGGCCCTATACCGACCTTAACTGCATCTGCGCCTGCGTCGGCAAGAGCTATAGCAGCTTCGGCTGTAGCAATATTCCCTACCACGACCTGCAGATCCGGGTACCTTGATTTTACTTCCTTCAACTTCTGTATTACCCCTTTGGAATGACCATGAGCAGTATCGATGGTAATCACATCTACACCAGCTTTTACAAGCGCGTCCACACGGTCGAGCG
>CAZFQV010000480.1:0-1785 GCA_964521175.1 uncultured Sphingobacterium sp. | reverse complement strand
TATCTGAAAGCGCATGCCTCGCAGTTTGGCATTGATCATCGCTTATTTGACCAATGGGATGTTCATGTACACGTTCCAGCCGGAGCCACTCCTAAAGACGGTCCATCCGCAGGTATCACCATGCTTACCGCCCTAACCTCTGCGTTTACCCAGCGTAAGGTAAAACCGCATCTGGCGATGACAGGTGAGATTACCCTGAGAGGTAAAGTGCTGCCTGTAGGCGGTATTAAGGAAAAGATTCTTGCCGCAAAACGCGCAAATATAAAAGATATAATTCTTTGCAAATCCAATAAAAAGGACGTCCTGGAAATTAAGGAAAGCTATATTAAAGACCTCAACTTTCATTACGTCACCGACATGAAGGAGGTGATTGAACTGGCGCTAAATAAAGACAAGGTTAAAGATGCGCTGAACCTGACGGTAAGAGAGCCTGTTACGGCAGTGCTGAATTAAAAAAATGGCTTCCGGAGGGAGCCATTTTTTTTTAATAAAAGCCAGCTCTTTTATTAATTTGGCGCCATGAAATTTAAAACTTCGTTTTTCAGCATCCTCCTCGTCCTTCTTAACCTCGTCGGGACCGCACAAACTGTACAGTATAAAAATGAGTTCGGCTTCAGAAGTGATAATGACTCCTATCTGGCTTACGGGCAGGACCGGTATTATACTAACGGCTTATTTATTCATTTCAGACGGGCGACAGACCAGGAAAAGCTTACCAAAAAAGTCGGGAAGCTAATTTGGGAAGTTGAGGCGGGTCAGAAAATGTATAATGCCCAATCCGGGCAGATCCCAACCATTCAGGACGTCGACCGGCCATTTGCTGCCTATCTATACCTTGGCGGAAGTCTGAATTTTCTGTATAAGAATGAAAACACACTGAAAATCAGCCTCCAGGCCGGCACCATTGGCCCCGATGCAAAAGGCGAGGAAGCGCAGGAATTTATGCACAGTACTTTTGGCTTTTATGACCTCAACGGCTGGCAGTGGCAGGTAAAGAATGAAGCAGGCTTAAATGCCAGTATTAATTACAAACATTTACTTCATCGTTCAGATCGGGGCAATACCGATTTCACCATCGATTCTTATGCAAATATCGGAAATACCTTTGCCGGTGCAGGTACGGGATTATTGTTCCGGGCCGGGATATTAAGACCTCTATATCATTCAGCGATTACCGAAAGTACTGTATCCAACAATAGCACAGATGGAGATCTTATCGATCGCGAGTTGTTCTTTTACGCCCGGCCAATGCTACATTATGTGGCCTACGATGCGACTATTGAGGGTGGGCTTTTCACGAAGGATAAAGGACCGGTGACTTTCGATGTCAAACCCCTGGTCTTTAGCCAGCAGGCTGGCGTGATCTATTCAAAGGATCGCTGGACAATAGATTTTTCGCTGATCTTTAAGTCAAGAGAATTGAAAAGTGTGGCTAAGCCCCACCAGTATGGATCGGCGGCACTATCCTATAGATTTAATTAGTCTACCTTGCCTGCAATCGATGGGAACCTCTTTAGTATCAGGGTGTTTATAGAAAATGGCTTGTCAGACCAGGATTCCTTCTTATTGTATCCCATGACTTAGATACCGTCTTTTACATTTCTTTTACTTTATCAACTGCCCGGGTAATTTGTGCGAGATCTTCGGCGTCGTTGTTTAAAAGGTTTTCGAACCTGACAGCTACCTGATCTTGTTCAATGCCTGCACCCATTTTCATAAAATTATCCCGGCCTGACTTCTCCCAGCTTTCCACTCCCTTAGAGCTGGCTTTTGCAGAATTCGGAA
>CAZFQV010000479.1:0-1797 GCA_964521175.1 uncultured Sphingobacterium sp. | reverse complement strand
ATTTTTTCGCCTTCTTCAAGAAAGCCGATGCATTGATCGAACTATAAAATTCGCCCATACTAAATGAGAAATTTTTAAGTAAAAAGTTCAAAAATCCCTTGTAGGCCAACGAATCGAACGTATCTGCTAATGAAATATCTTGATTGGTGTAGCCTTCCCGTTTCAAAGCAAACACTGCATTCGGACCAACCTCCCGCGCACCAGTTATCATTCTCGTAAAATGTACGCCTAAAAATGGGTGCTCAGGGTCAGGAACTGGATATATCAGATGATTCACTAATTTCTCTGCTTCAGGTTTTAACATCATGTATTCCCCTCTAAAGGGTATAATTCGTAAAGGTCTTTTCTTATGGGTTAATTTTGAAAAGACGCGGTCAGAGTGTAATCCGGCACAACTCACCAATTGGTCAACCGACCATTCTCTTATACCATCGCTTAGTCTAAGTTCAGTGGAGGTTTCATGGACCGACTTTATTTCCGTCGCTAAAAATATCTCACCGCCATTACCCTTTATCAGAGTTGCTAGCTTGTTCATTACTGCTTTATAATCCACAATACCTTCTTCCGGCACTAGGAGTGCTTTAGTTGCAGATACGTAAGGTTCCCGCGCCTTTAAATCTGAAGGGCTCAAATAGCTTAATCCGGACAACCCATTTTTTGACCCCCTATCATAAAGTTTTTCAAGGAATTTTATTTCCCGATCATTTGACGCAACTACAATTTTTCCACAAATATCATGTGGTATGGAATGAAGCTGGCAAAATTCAGTCATTTGGGCAATACCATCAACAGCTAGTCTGGCTTTCAAAGATCCCGGCTCATAATATAAGCCGCAATGAAGCACACCACTATTTCTCCCTGATTGATGCAGCCCAATTTCATGCTCCTTCTCGAAAAGAATTATCTTTGTACCCGGAAACTTTAGCTGTAGCTTGTAGGCTATTGCTAAGCCAATAATTCCGCCGCCAATTACACCAATTGTCTCCACTTAATTACTAGACGAGTAAATTCGCTCTATCATATCTACAACCTTAAGCCCTTCAAGCGCATTCGTAGTAATTGCAGCGCGCCCCTTCAACACATCAATCACATTATCTATGACGTAATTATGATTTTGTGCAGACCCTTTGTAAGCTCCGTAATCGTTCCCTGGATTGGTAGGAGCAAGTTCCGGCATCTCATAATCTTTAACATGGCAAACTTCTACTTTATCCATGTATTGCCCACCAATCTTTATTGCACCGTTCTCCGCAATAATCGTCATACTGCTTTCCAAATTTTTATCCCAAATAGCGGTCGAGAAGTTTATTGAACCAACTCCGCCGTTCACAAAGTCAAAGTTGATAAAACCAGAGTCTTCGAAATCAGTTAGCTCCTTATGATTAAAATCATTGATTTTGGAACTAATATTTTTTATATCACCAAACAGCCAGTAAAGAATATCGATGAAGTGGCTGAATTGGGTAAATAAGGTACCGCCATCTAAGTTCTTTTTCCCATGCCAGCTATCTGGTTTGTAATAACGTTCATCACGATTCCAATAACAGTTAAGCTGCACCATATAAATCTCGCCCAGCTTACCAGAACCAATAAGGTCTTTAATCCATACGGATGGTGGAGAATAGCGGTTTTGCATAACGGCAAAAAGGTTCCTGTTTACATGTAACGCTTTGAATATTACACTTTCGGCATCGAGCTTACTCAGGGCCATTGGCTTTTCTACCACAATATGCTTGCGTGCCTCCAGTGCTTTCAGGGATTGTTCCGCATGAAAGCCATTAGGAGTACAGATATTCA
>CAZFQV010000478.1:0-1808 GCA_964521175.1 uncultured Sphingobacterium sp. | reverse complement strand
TCCAGGTGGTGGATGATTACGGGGAGCAGGCCAATTTTACAGGAGTAAGGGACGCTGATCCCGAAACAGTTATCAATATTACCACCAAGCCCGGCAGCCGGGGCGTTATCGCCAATGCCACGGTAGGCGGGGGCAGCGATGAGCGTTACCAGCTGGCGGGCTTCGGAAACTATATCGAGGGTGAGCGCAATATCGGGATCACCGCCAACCTGAATAATAACGGGACCCAGGTGGGAGGGTTTGGCCTGGGAGGACGCGGCGGCCCCAGCGCCGTCACCAGGGTTAACGCCTCAGGCGGCAGCGGGAGTTTTGGCGCCGGCGGCAGTGCCGGTGAACCCGGTCCCAACGATGGTATTACGACATTGGGCTCATTCGGTTTGAACTATAATCACCGGTGGAGCCCGAAACTTCTGGTGACGGGAGGTTACTATTTCAATAACCGCGACAATAGCACCCTGAGCAATACCTTAAGTCAGAATTCAACCTCAAGGGGGACGATATTCGCCGCGGCTGATTCTGAGAGGGGTACCCACAGCCATGCTCATAGTATGAATGCCAGGATACAATACACGATCAGCCCGAATGACATGCTGGTGATCTCGCCTTCTATGGGTTTTACAACGAGCAGGTATGACCAAGTGAGCGCCAGTATCCAGACAGGTGTCATCAGGCAGGATCAGGCAACCAATAGCGGCAACAAAATGTACACTCCTAGTATCGGCGGGAATGCGCTGTATACTCATAAGTTTAAAAAAGCAGGACGTAATTACTCATTGAATGTGGGCGCCCGGTCCAATGGTGTGAACCTGGATGATGATAACCTGAATAATATCCGGTATTATGATCCGGTAACCAGCGCCCTTGATAAGGATTCTATTGACCACCGGGTCAACGCGATCGACAACCAGACATTGCTGACCGCATTACGTTTTATCTACAGCGAGCCACTGAGCAAAACGAGCAGCCTGCAGTTCAGCTACAACATGAATTATAACCATTACGATAATGAAAGGATCACCAGTCATGCCGGCTCTTCGGGCGTTCTGAGACCGGTAGACTCGCTGAGCAATATTTTTGACTATTCATTCGCCTCTCATCAGCTTGGCATGAACTATAGCTACCGCAGCCAGAGCAATGAGCTTGCTGTAGGCCTTACAGCAAATCCTGCTTATCTGTCGGGGAACTCTGCGACACTGAATACAGCTATTTCCAGGACCAACTTTTTCCTGGCACCGATCTTTCGTTATACCCATCGTTATTCACGTACAAAAAATATTCAGCTCAACTATCTGAGCAGGGCCAGCGAGCCGACCTTTTCTCAGCTGCAGCCGGTCCGCGATGTGTCCGATCCTCAGCGACCCATTGTGGGTAACCCGGATCTAAACAGTTCTTTCAGTCATACGATCAACGCAAATTACAATACTTCTAATCCCGAGATGCGTACTTCCTTCTTCCTCAGATTTCAGGGCTCGGTAATCGACGATAGGATCGTGACTAATACTGTCCTGATTCCGGATGCGTATGGTAGTTTCAAGCGGGAAGTCCGATATCTGAATGCGGATGGTACCTATTCTTATAGTGGCAACTATAATTGGCAGAAATCCTTTGCCGATCGTCAGTATACCCTGCGTCTTAGCGGTAATGCGGCGTATAACCGGAACGTTTCTTTCGCAGATAACCTTAGGAACTTTGCCCATGAATCTAGCATCAGGCAAGGCCTGGGATTACAGATTAATCCGGGTACCTGGCTGGAATTCAGTCCGAATTTCTCTTACCGCCTGTCCAATATAAACTATACCCTGTCAACC
>CAZFQV010000477.1:0-1811 GCA_964521175.1 uncultured Sphingobacterium sp. | reverse complement strand
AATATTTGCGGTATTCCCCATGCTATTTTTGCTGGCGTGCCAGCCGAACAACACAAAAAACAAAAAAACTGCTTCCGGAGATACGCATTCCTTTGCGGAGCCAGAGAAGGCCATAGTGAATCATCTGGACCTCGATATAAAGGTAGACTTTGATACCAAACAGATTTCGGGGAAGGCTTCCTGGAATATCGAGAATCCTTCAGGAGGGACGGAGATCATATTCGATACCAGACAGCTTAGCATTAGCAAGGTCACTTTGGATGACGACGAGCAGGAGGCCTCGTTTAATTTAGATAAAGAAGTAGAATTCTTAGGCCAGGCTTTAAGGGTGAAAATAAAGAGATCTACCGCCAAGGTGAATATCTATTACTCCAGTTCCCCAGCTGCTGCCGCGGTACAATGGCTTGATCCTCAGCAAACCGCTGGCAAGAAATATCCTTTTTTGTTTACCCAGTCAGAAGCTATTTTGGCACGGACCTGGATCCCTTGTCAAGACAGCCCCGGGATAAGATTTTCCTATAATGCCACCGTTACTGT
Source organism: uncultured Sphingobacterium sp. (assembly GCA_964521175.1). Classification (GTDB taxonomy): domain Bacteria; phylum Bacteroidota; class Bacteroidia; order Sphingobacteriales; family Sphingobacteriaceae; genus Daejeonella. Next base: position 1,274 of record CAZFQV010000477.1, on the reverse strand, counting down.
TCCCAGGGATCTTCTGGCTTTGATGAGCGCTGTAAACCCACAGAAAAAGAATGATGAGGGGATCTATCATTTTGAACAAGTTCATGCTATTCCTTCTTATCTGATGGCGCTTGCCGTCGGCGATATGGAGTTTAAGGCTATTGATAGCCGCACAGGTGTTTATGCTGAGCCAATGACTCTTCCTGCAGCAGCAAATGAGCTTGCCGATATGGGTAAGATGGTCAATTCGGCCGAGAAGCTATACGGCTCTTATAAATGGGGGCGATATGATGTACTTATTTTGCCCCCGAGCTTTCCTTTTGGGGGGATGGAAAATCCAATGCTGACTTTTGCAACGCCTACGATTATCGCCGGCGACCGTTCGCTGGTCAGCTTAATAGCGCATGAACTTGCGCATAGCTGGAGCGGCAACCTGGTGACTAATGCTTCCTGGAATGATTTCTGGCTTAATGAAGGATTCACCACCTACATTGAGAGAAGGATCGTGGAGGATGTTTATGGGAAGGACGAAGCACGGATGCAAGAACTTTTGGGTTATCAGGTCCTCCGGGCTGAGATTAAAGAAATGGGCGATACAAATCCGGATACTCGTCTTAAACCTAATTTTGAAGGCAGAGATCCGGATGAAGGGATGAGTGAAATCCCCTATGAAAAGGGTTATTCATTTTTGAAGACTATAGAGGCGGCGGTAGGTCGTGATAAATTCGATGCTTTTTTAAAGTCTTATTTCGATTCACATTCATTTAACTCCATAACGACAGAAGAGTTCCTGGATGATCTAAAAAACAACCTGATCAAGGGGGATAAAGTGATACTGGATAAAATAGATATTGATGCCTGGGTATACCAGCCCGGGTTACCGACTAATAGCCCTGCGGTAGGCTCCGTTAATTTCGAACGACTGGATAGTCTGATCGGCAGCTGGGATCGGTCAAAGGATATAGACGTGCTGACTGGTAAAAAGCTCTCTACAAATGAAACATTATATCTGATTAGTCATTTACCTGAGGGCATTCAGACGAAGGATATGTCGGCGCTTGACAAGGCTTTTAATTTTACGGGGTCAGGCAATGCGGAGATACAGGCCGCCTGGTATGCTCTTGCGATAAGAAAGAAATATGAACCGGCTTACACCAACATTGAAGAGTTTCTGACTAAAGTAGGTCGGCGGAAGTTCCTGATGCCATTGTACAAGGAAATGGTGAAAACTCCTGAAGGTAAGGAATGGGCGAAAAGGATCTATGTCAAAGCAAGGCCTAATTACCACTCTGTTT
>CAZFQV010000476.1:0-1827 GCA_964521175.1 uncultured Sphingobacterium sp. | reverse complement strand
TAGCCTGAGTTTTCTATTTTATTGCCAGCACATGTTAATTATGGGTGATCATATGGGCTGACACTGTGCTGGTAAGGGAGCCACTGGTATAAATGGTATAAATCTTCCCTGCTGCCACCGTGAAGGTACCGATATTTAAAGGCTGAGCAGTTCCTGAAATTGCGGTCTGTAAGGCAATAGTTCCGGGATCGAGCTCTACGTAATTAGTAGTGGCTTTTCCAAAATCAATATTGGAAGCTAAAACTGATCCGCCGCTAACTAAGATATTTGCGCTCGCAAATCCGCCAGCCAGGTTGACGAATCGTACTTTAGCCTTGGTAGTGGACGTTGCGGTTATGTCTTCAAAAGCAGCACTACTACTTCCGGTACCATCGGCCAGAGTCGTATAGAAAATCGTATAGCTCTTTTCGGGAAGCAAGTCTATGTAACCCGTGAAATTAGCGCTTGCAGAACCCGCATCCTTGAACTCTGCCTTACGTTCATAACCTGCATCGGTAGTGATATAAGCAGTGGCTTCATTATACACTACCGGGTCAGGATTTCTTTTGGTGCCATCCAGATAGAAATCCTGTGGCGCACTCGATTCAGAAGCATTAACTAGCATCACCTTTGCTTCCCCTTCAAGTATCACATCATTGTCGTCTTTCTTACACGATCCCAATATTGTAACAACAGCCAGCAGGCACAATAAAACCTTATTGAGCCGGGGCTCTCTGATTGAATTTAGCTTTTTCATAGTATAAAATTGATAATATTAAATAATTACCAAAAGCCGCGCAATAACCAGGCCATAAGGCATAACTCATTAAGTCTTTTTGGAATGAAAAGCGATCGCGATCGTCGGTCTATGCGTAGTTGTTTAACATCACCGGCATCACCAGCATCAGTATATCTTCCTGCTCGTCATGGGTCTGCGGCATTAGTAATCCCGCACGGTTTGGCGTACTCATCTCTAACACGACTTCCTCGCCGCTCAGATTATTTAACATCTCAATAAGGAATTTGGCATTGAAGCCTATTTCCATATCCGCGCCTTCATACTGGCAGCTCAGACGTTCATGGGCCTCGTTGGCAAAGTCTATATCTTCAGATGATATGTTCAGTTCGCTGCCGCTGATCTTCAGCCTGACCTGATGGGTGGTCTTGTTGGCAAAAATAACCACACGACGCAGGCAATTCAGGAAAAGAGAGCGGTCAATAACCAGCTTGTTCGGGTTGTCCGTCGGGATTACCGCTTCGTAATCAGGATAGCGTTCGTCTATCAGACGACAGATTAGGTTGATATTGCCAAATCTAAAGAAGGCACTGGTCGTATTATATTCAATGGCTACGTTCACATCTTCGGTAGGGAGCGAGGATTTTAGCAGGGCCAAAGCTTTTTTTGGAAGTATTAAGCTGGCGACCGAATCAGATACCGTATCCCTGCGCCGGTATCTTACCAGTTTATGAGCATCGGTTGCCACGAAGGTAATGTGCTGCGGGCTCAACTGACAATAAACTCCTGTCATCGCCGGGCGCAGTTCATCGCTACTCACTGCAAACAGAGTCTTATTAATCGCTTCCGAAAGCACTGAAGCAGGCATGGCTACAGAAGATGCATTTTCTACAACAGGGATTTTAGGGAAATCCTCGCCATCTTCTCCGCTAAGTTTATATTTTCCGTCGCCCGCACTAATTTCTATCAAAAAAGTTTTATCGTCTATGGAAAAAGATATAGGCTGGTCTGCCAGGGTTTTCAGTGTTTCCAACAAAATCCTGGAAGGGATAGCCACTTTTCCACCTTCTTTTGATTCCACTGCCAGCGAGGTAGTCATGCTGGTCTGAAGA
>CAZFQV010000475.1:0-1855 GCA_964521175.1 uncultured Sphingobacterium sp. | reverse complement strand
GGCCGAGATTAGGATGAAGGCCTGGGAGAACCTAAATGAGGGTGACTATAAAGATCTTAAGCGGATTCTTGAAACCATTTACACTAACCTCGATACCTGATACCTAATACCTGATACCTAATACCTAATATACCAAAAATGATAACAACAGATATATGCATCATCGGGGCCAGTCCAGTAGGATTGTTCTCGGTTTTTGAGGCTGGCCTTTTAAAGATGAGATGCCATCTAATCGATACGCTGCCGCAGGTTGGAGGACAATTGTCCGAAATATATCCGCGTAAGCCTATTTATGATATTCCGGGTTACCCTGAGATAAAAGCACAGGAATTGGTAGATCGTCTGATGGAGCAGATAGCCCCATTCAACCCCGGCTTTACTCTGGGCGAGCGGGTAGAGTCTCTAGTCAAGGAGGATGACGGTTCCTATCTGATAGGTACAAGTGATGGGACGATGATCCATTGTCAGGTGGTGGTTATTGCCGGAGGTCTGGGATGCTTTGAACCGCGCAAGCCAGAAATTGAGGGTATCTCAAACTTCGAAGGTAAGGGAGTTGAGTATATGGTAAAAAACCCGGATCATTTCAGAAATAAGAACGTAATTCTTGCCGGAGGCGGTGATTCTGCTCTGGACTGGACTATTTTTCTTGCAGATGTCGCCAAACGGGTGACCCTCATCCATCGTGGAGACACTTTCCGGGGAGCACCTGATTCAGCGGAAAAAGTCCATGAACTTGCCAGTAATGGCAGGATAGACCTGGTGCTGCAATCAAATCTGCTCAGCGTTGCAGGTAATGGTCATCTTCAATCCGTTTCGTATATTGGTCGCGACAAGGTCACCACATCTGTTGATACTGATTATCTTATCCCGCTTTTCGGCTTGAGTCCGAAACTTGGCCCCATAGCAAACTGGGGCTTAAATATTGATAAGTCGGCGATAGAAGTTGATACCGTTGATTACTCAACCAATATAGAGCGGATTTATGCTATTGGCGATATCAACACCTATCCGGGCAAACTGAAGCTTATATTATGCGGATTTCATGAAGCTGCATTAATGGTTCAGAGTGCCTTCAAGTATGTATATCCCGATCAAAAACTAAGCTTTAAATATACCACCGTGTATGGTGTGAATGCATTCTAAAATGATCAATATTATAATTGAAGACCGTGATGGTGAACAAAGGCCATTAGAGATTCCCGAAGGGATAAATCTTAGTTTGATGGAAATATTGAAGGCATCAGACTATAATATTATGGCAACTTGCGGCGGAATGGCCTTGTGTGCCACTTGTCATGTAGAGGTACTCCATGGTTTAGACGAACTGCCGGCTCCTGGCGATCAAGAGATGGATATGTTGGATACCTTACCCGATGCCGGAGTTGCCAGTAGATTGTCTTGCCAGATCAGGGTGAGCGAGGAACTGAATGGCATGGTTTTTAAGATTAAAGGTGACGAGCAATGATATTCCAAACGTTTGCGCATTAATCAATCAAGATATGGATCAGAACGAAACAAATTCCAGCAGATTTCCTAAAATAGTCATCATCGGCGGGGGATTTGGCGGAATCGAACTTGCTAAACGGCTGAAACACACCGAAGTGGATATTTTAATGCTTGACCGGCATAACTATCATACCTTTCAGCCGCTCTTATACCAGGTTGCTACTGGCGGGCTGGAAGCAGACTCCATCGCTTTTCCACTCAGAAAGATATTTAAAAACCAACGTAATTTTACTTTTCGTGTAACAGATGTGAAGAGTGTGGATACTGAGCGGAAAATCCTGCATACATCTATCGGGGAGATCAGCTATGATTATTTGATCATCGCTACCGGCTCTGGGACCAACTTCTT
>CAZFQV010000474.1:0-1856 GCA_964521175.1 uncultured Sphingobacterium sp. | reverse complement strand
CGTCAGCTCGCACATCGCTCGGCAGATCGGTGTGCGAAATCACAATGACCACCCTCTGTGGCATAAGGCTGATAGTACTTTCCGTTCCAGAAAATACCCGCTTCCCCCAGACCGGTGCCGGGAGCTATGATCGCAGCATTTCCCGGAATGGGGTTATCAACCTTTTGTAGAGTATAAAAATCATCACTGCCGAGTGTAGTCAATCCATACGCATTTGCTTCTAAATCATTGATCACCTGTACGTTGGTGTTGAAGTGCTGCGATAAGAACGAACGATCAATTTCCCACTCAATATTGGATAATTTCGCATGGCCATTTAAAACCGGACCAGCAACTCCAAAGCAAACAGCGTCAGGTCTAATTGCAAGTTTTTTTGTAAACTGGTCTGTTAATTCGGTGAGGCTTTTATAATCATTGGTAGGATAGCTGGCCTCTTGCAGCGAAACCAATCGATCTCCTATAAGCTCGAAAATGGCAAGATTAGTCTTCGTTGCACCGACGTCTCCAGCAAGTACTATTTTTATGTCCTTGGTGTCTTCAGTCTGACCTGGATTCTTAAATGAAAGCATGCAATAATGGGTTAATATAGAGTTAACGTTGATTGTAGGTGATTGTTCTGATCAGCAAAATATGACAAATAATGGAACTAATATCACTCTAAGTCGATTAAAACTTAAAAATCAATATAAACTGATAATATTTGCATAATTTTGTCTCCAATGAAAAGAGTACTGCTGATTATTTTTGCTGTTTTTTATCTCAGCGTGGCGAACGGTGCTACCGTGTACTTTTACTATTGCATGGGGGAGCTGGTTCACATCGGCATGAGCGACCAGGATAAGTCTGCTTGCGGCACCTGTGGCATGCCTCAAAAACAAGATAAAAAGGAGCCTTGTTGCAAAAAGGATTCTAAAGAACTAAAGGTTGATATCTCTCAGAAAGCTCCCCAGACAAGTTTTCAATTTCAGCCTGTGCCAATTCTCCTTTTCGGTCATATTCCCGCAGAACTCAGTCATATTTCGACACCTGTAACATTAGATAAGGCGACATTAAGTAATGCGCCACCAGGATGGCAGCAAGTACCCGTCTTTGTTCGTAACTGTACCTACCGAATCTGAATATTCCCTTTTATTGCACGTCCGTGCAATATTATAGCATCAAGCTGTAATTAATACTTCCAATTACTTTTTATTCCTGTTTTTTTCGATAAATCATTCGATGATCCTATGATTTTAATTGCGAAGGACGCTTTATGGAAGATGTTAAATCTGGATAATCACTAAAATATGGTACATAAACTCATAGAATGGTCACTCAGAAACCGGTGGATCGTGCTTTTACTTGCGACGAGTCTTTTCATCTGGGGGATTTACGCAGTTAAACAGAATCCTATTGATGCCATTCCCGACCTTTCTGAGAATCAGGTTATTGTATATACAGAATGGATGGGAAGGTCGCCTCGGCTAATAGAAGACCAGATCACCTATCCGCTTGTCACCAACTTACAGGGGATTCCTCTAATTAAATATGTTCGGGCTACTTCCATGTTCGGCATGAGCTTCATTTATGTAGTATTTGATGATAACGCTGACGTTTATCAGGCCAGGGAAAGAGTATTAGAACGGCTAAGCACGCTCAAAGGCTCTTTGCCAGAAGGCGTTACTCCGCAGCTAGGACCTGACGGCACGGGCGTCGGTCATATATTGTGGTATACCTTGGATGCACCGGATACCGACCTGGGCGAACAGCGTGCTATCCAGGATTGGTATGTCAAGTTTGCCTTGCAGAATGTACCGGGGGTTAGTGAGATCGCTTCGTTCGGTGGTTTTCAAAAGCAATATCAAGTTGCCGCCGAT
>CAZFQV010000473.1:0-1857 GCA_964521175.1 uncultured Sphingobacterium sp. | reverse complement strand
TAAACCGGCATATTGGCGCGTTTGCCCTTAATATCCCAAAGTGCTTCGTCCAGGCCGCTCAGGCAGTTGTTTAATACTCCGCCATTCCGCCAATAAGAGCTGACATAGAACGACTGCCACATATCCTCGATGTTGTCTACGTCTTTGCCCACACAGAAGTCGTTCATATAGCCATTAATTGCGGCTACTACGGCTACAGCACGCTGGGTGAATGTGGCACAACCCAGTCCGTATAATCCCGGCTCGGTGGTCTCGACCTTTACGACAATTAAGTTCGACCCCTGAGGAGCCGTCGCAATAGCTTTGACACTTTTGATTTTAACGGGCGACAAGCCTTTAGCATAGGCCGGTGTTTCGTAGGTCTCAGCAGACACATCAAAGCCGGAGAGCAGTCCTAAGAAACCTGCTGCCGAGCCTGTTGCCATTAATTTCAATGCATGCCTGCGATTTGATTTATCGATAATATTGTCCATAAAATAGGTATTAAAACTGATAAGTATAATGTACCGTAGTTTGCTGCTCGTTCATTTAAGCCTCAAATTTCCTGCACTCCACGCCGAACTTATTCAGGAAATCAACCCCCTCGTCAGACGGCAGGCCTTTGTACTCCGCATAGGAGGCTTTAAACCACACCTTCTTCACTCCTGAAGAGTAAATAATACGGGCGCAGGCCAGGCAGGGTGATAAGGTCAGGTAAAGGGTCGACCCTTCCGGGGATGCTCCATTCTTTACAGCATATAAAATTGCATTTTCTTCGGCATGTAATGCTAAGGAGCAGCTGTTTTTATAGTCCCTCGGACAACCGGTGTCCGGCCACTCCTCGTCGCAATTATGAGTTCCCGCAGGCGGGCCGTTATATCCTATAGAAATTATGCGGGTGTCTTTAGCTAAAACGGCACCAACCTGGGTCTTCACGCAGTGAGAGCGGGCAGCCAGGTCGGAGGCGAGTTTCATAAATATCTGGTCAAAGCTTGGCTTTTCGTTCATTAATGTGCGGCTTCAGCATCCAATTTATCTACATCTATACCTTGTTTCTTCAATTCGGCACTCACTTTTATTGCAAAATATACCAGGTAAGAAAAGCATACTACAGGCACCACATAAGAGAAATGAATTCCGCTGGTATCAGCCAGAATACCCTGAACCGGGGGAATGATGGCGCCGCCCAGGATCATCATAATTAAGAAGGCAGATCCCTGACTGGTATACTTGCCCAAACCTGTGATAGACAGCGCAAAAATACTGGGCCACATAATCGAACAGCACAGCCCCCCACTGAGGAAAGCATAAGTTGCTATCTGACCAGTGTTAAGCAGTCCCACAATCATAGCAATAACTCCTAATACGCTAAAGGTAAATAAGGTTTTAGCAGGCTTCTCCTGACTATAGAAAAAGGCGGCGATCATGATCAACACCGATACCCCATAGATAAAGAACTGAGTGACTGAAGTGCCATGCAAGTGATTGGCAAACAGAATAATAGCAAACGCTACAAAAGGGACGACAACGGTAAGTATGGTTTTTACCTGTTTCGAAAGTTTAAAAGCACTTACGGCACCCGTCCAGCGGCCGATCATCATGCTTCCCCAATAGAGAGAGATGAACGGCGCGATCGTCGAATCATCGTATCCTCCAAAATCGGGAAGTTTCAATAAAGCGCCCATATTACTTTGTATGGTAACTTCTACCCCTACGTACATAAAGATAGCCATCATCCCCAGTATAAGCTGTGGATAGCCCATCGCACCCCAGCCGGTACCGTCTTTCCCGGCAGCTCTCAGGGTAAACAACAAAGTGAGGATAATAACAAGCAGGGAAGCATATACAAAAGCCGGCAGTCCCAGGCCACTTGCTTCA
>CAZFQV010000472.1:0-1868 GCA_964521175.1 uncultured Sphingobacterium sp. | reverse complement strand
AAATCAGGCTGGTCGCAGCACCCGGCTTGCCGCCTTTCGCCGTGGGGTTCGTGTTGCCTCCACTATTGCTCTGGCGGACAACTTGTTTCTTAGGCGTCCAGCCACCGGTTTGCCTTGTTTCCCGGGCATGAGTTTTTTCTGCCGTCGCTACTCCCGCCAGCGGCATCAGGGTGAGACTCTTGAAGAGTTTTCTACGATCCATATCTATTTTACAATGATTAGCAATAACTTAGTCGACGTAGGCTATACAACCCACCTGTATCAAAATACCATCCCGGCCCATCTGGCTAACTTTAGATGCGCTGAAAGAGCGGGCAGGGGGATTTTCAAGAAAAAATTCCCGGTAAGCTTCATCCAATGCCGGCATATTTTTATTAGGATCCGCTACAGTCATATGAATCTTCAGCACATTGGCCAGAGAAGATCCGGCACCTTCAAGAATACCTTTCATGGTGGTAAGCACGCTCCTGATCTGCACCTGCACATCCCCGGGTTCCTCCCGTTGTCGTTGATACCACCCGCCGATTCCTCCTATAAACAGCAGGTGACCGCTGCGCAGACAAGATCCCGCAGGAGTGCGGACAAGCTCTTTCCTGGGATGCCACTCATCTGGTACAGACAGTGTTTCGGCGGCAGCTAATGCCTTATGTCCGGCAAGTCCGGCCAAAGGAACAAGAGTCAGTCCTTTTAATATTTCTCTTCTTTTCAACATGGTGATCAATGATAGTCCTATAAATATATAAAATAGAAGGAAATATCAACCGGATAATCGGAATTATCGATATTTTCCTTGGAAAATTCTGCTGTGCAAGAATGTCCGGATTAAGCAATGCTTATCATTTTCACAGCTCGTTTTAGTCAAACTTAGCGATCCCTGGGATCTGTTCTGACAGACTCCCTGGCCCCGATGTCAATTAAAGAAATACCAGGGTAGAAAACAGGCAGGTATTCAAATAAAAAGCCCAATCGTATACTGAATATTAAACCCGCTGACTATATTAGCGCACTCAATCAATTACAAATGAAAAGAATCCTGATCTTACTTGTTACCTCTGCATTTTACCTGCAAAGCAGTTCAGCACAAACCGATCCACCTGTTTTTAAATCTCAGTCTGATTCCGCCAGTTATGCATTCGGGGCTAGTATTGCTCAGGATCTGAAAGGCCGGGGAGTCACTGAATTAGATTATCAGCTTGTTGCGCGTGCAATGAAAGATGTGTTCTCTACCCAGCCCGTTGCGCTGACTCCTGAAAAAAGCCAGGAAGTGATATTCAGATACCTTACCGCGGTAGACAGAAAAAAATATGATGCTGCAATTGCAGATGGCGAAAAATTCATGGCTGAAAACGCTAAAAAATCAGGGGTGATCAGTTTGCCGAGCGGACTCCAGTATGAGGTGATCACTCAGGGTACCGGCCCAAAGCCGAAGCCAACAGATGAGGTAACTGTTCATTACAAAGGCACGCTGATGGATGGGAAACAGTTCGACAGTTCTTATGATCGGGGGGAACCAGCAACATTTACAGTCAATCAAGTTATACGCGGATGGACCGAAGGCCTGCAACAGATGCCGGTAGGATCTAAATACAAGTTTTATATCCCTTATTCCTTAGCTTACGGAGAGAGAGGAGCCGGACAGGATATCCCTCCTTACAGCAACCTGATATTTGAGGTTGAGCTGATTAGCGCGGCAGCAAAATAATAGCGGCAGCGAAATATCAACCGAACCGTCCCGGTGCCGCTCTGCATGATGTCATATAACTTAGCGCTTATTGAATCTACTTTCCCCCTAAAAAGTGTCGGGAAAGGCAAAAGCCTGCTTATTAGAGTCATGGATTGGCGGATAGCCGGGACGACCTGTCATAGCG
>CAZFQV010000471.1:0-1873 GCA_964521175.1 uncultured Sphingobacterium sp. | reverse complement strand
CAGGCCTATGGTCACAGTGGCTAAATCCGGCAGATGGAAAACCATACCGCTCCTTCAGCATCGTTACAACTGTTCCGAATCATACCGTGAGTGAATTACACGATCGTATGCCGGTAATTCTATCCGAAGAATCAGAAAAGTACTGGCTAAGTGAGGATATTAAGCCGGAGGAGCTGATCGGACAAACCTGCATCCCGTATCCTGATGATCTGATGAGGAAATACCGAGTGTCTGTGGATGTTAACAAGGTTGCTAACAACAATCCGGAGCTGATCCTGGAGTCCAAGGATTAGCCCACAGATTAAAGTGCAGGAACTGAACCGAGTATCCCGGGGATTCCGACATTGAGGGTATAGCGCTTCCACGTTTCTCGGATTTTCTGCATATTGCAGTACAAACACCCAAAGTCTACATGTCTGAAGATCAGAAGAAACAACTCGAGCAACAGCTCTGGAATATAGCCAATACCCTACGTGGCAAGATGGATGCCGATGAATTCCGCGATTACATACTGGGGTTCATCTTTTACAAGTACCTGAGCGAAAAGATGCTGCTGTACGCCAATCAGATCCTAAAAGAGGACGGTATTAGTTACCAGAGTCTCAAAGAAGATACTGCTGACGGTAAGGCCTACCTTGAAGCCGTTCATGATGAGGCAATTGATAAACTGGGTTACTTCTTAAAGCCATCGGAGCTGTTCAGTGAGATTGCCCGCCGTGGTAATGCCAAAGTTGCCAACGAGGAAGGACACAGCCAGAGCAATTTCATACTGGAGGATCTGACCCGGATTCTGCAGAACATTGAAAGCAGTACCATGGGTACAGCCAGTGAGGATGACTTTGATAACCTTTTTGAGGATCTGGATCTGACTTCCACCAAGCTGGGCCGGACTGAAAGTGCCAAGAATGAGCTGATCTCCAAGGTTCTGGCACATCTGGACAGTATCGACTTCAAGTTGGAAGATACCAATGCCGACGTACTGGGTGATGCTTATGAATACCTGATCGGGCAGTTTGCCTCAGGAGCAGGTAAGAAAGCTGGGGAGTTCTATACGCCGCAGCAGGTATCAACTGTGTTGGCTAAGATTGTAGCTACCGGTAAGACTAAACTCAAATCAGTTTACGATCCGACCTGTGGTTCAGGTTCCCTTCTTTTGCGGGTTGCTAAGCAGGTGGAGCAGGTATCCAACTTCTACGGACAGGAAATGAATCGTACCACTTATAATCTGGCCAGAATGAACATGATTCTACATGATGTGCATTACCGCCAGTTCAGTATAAAACAAGAAGATACTCTGGTGCACCCGCAGCATCTGGACCAGCGATTTGAAGCCATTGTTGCAAACCCTCCGTTTTCTGCCCAGTGGAGTGCGAGCACCCTGTTTATGAGTGATGACCGCTTCAGCCAGTATGGAAAGCTCGCACCATCAAGCAAGGCGGATTTTGCATTCGTGCAGCACATGATACATCATCTGGCCGAAAATGGTACAATGGCAGTAGTATTGCCGCACGGTGTTTTGTTCAGAGGTGGGGCCGAAGGACATATCCGCCAGTACCTGATCCAGGAGAAGAATTACCTCGATGCTGTGATTGGTCTCCCTGCCAATATATTCTATGGAACCGGTATCCCGACCTGTATCCTGGTGTTTAAGAAGTGCCGTAAACAGGACGACAACATCCTGTTCATTGATTCCAGCCAAAACTTCGGCAAAGTGGGTAACCAAAACATTCTCAGGCCGGAGGACATTGACGAGATCATTAACACCTACCGGGAGCGACTAGAAAAACCCAAGTACAGCCATGCTGCTTCTCTAACGGAGGTGCAGGAGAACGATTACAACCTGAACATCCCACGTTATGTGGACACTTTTGAG
>CAZFQV010000470.1:0-1874 GCA_964521175.1 uncultured Sphingobacterium sp. | reverse complement strand
CCTATGACCGCCGTTCCATGGTGGCCGATATGGCGAAACCCCTGGAGGTGGCGAGGACAACGGGCTTGCCGCTCTATTGTGGCGAGTTCGGGGTCGTCAACAGGGCGCCTCAACCGGTTCGCCTCGCCTGGTACCGGGATTTGATTTCGGTGTTCGAGGAATATGGGATCGGCTGGGCAAACTGGGATTACAAGGGCGGGTTTGGAATCATCGACGGGCAAGGGGAAAGCACCGGGATAGCCGAGGCGATGCTGCAAGCGCGGGAGGCCTGGAAATAGGTTTTTTTCCAGGGCATCGGGTTTGGAATGCCACCGGAATGTCACCGGTGTCTTTTTGTTCTGAAAATCCATTGACCCCAGTGGGAGGCGATGTTTTTCTTTAATCAATGTATACGACGATGGAGGATGTGGCGCGCGCTTGCGGCGTGACCAAAAAGACCGTCTCGCGAGTCTTTGCGGGAAGCCCCGCCGTCAAGGCTGCGACCCGCGAAAAGATTCTTCACGCCGCGAAGCATCTCAATTACGAGTTCAACACCCTGGCTCAGAATTTTACGGCGAAACGCTCCCGGTTCATTGGCGTCGGCACGCCTTTTTCCCAGATGCTCGGCTCGGCCTATTTCGCGGAAGTTTTCGAAGGGTTTGGCGTGGCATTGAAGGACACGGGGATGGATTTCGCGTTGTTCGACACCAGTTCCGAATCGTTCAACGACGGCACGAAACTTGCCAGGCTTTACCGGCAGCGGAGGGTGGATGGATTGCTGGTTATTGCCCTCCATACGTATGACCGGTTCATGGACACCCTGGAGCAGTTGCATGTGCCGATGGTGGTCGTGGGGGAAGATCCCCCCGGCGAAAGCATTTGCTCGATTTCCTGCAAGGACGAGCACGGCATCGACCTCCTTTGCTCGCATCTTTTTTCCCTGGGGCACCGGCAAATCGGCTTTGTCGGCGGCCCTCAGTATGTTACGACGGCGGATCGGCGGAAGCAGGCTTTCATCGAGTTCTGCGAAGCTCACGAGCTGGACATCGCTCCGGGTTACATTCAGCCGGGCAACTACTCCATGCGCTCCGGACGGGAGGCGGGGCTCGCGCTTCTCAGGATGGACCGGCGGCCCACAGCCATCATCGCGGCCAACGATATGATGGCCTTTGGGGTCATCGAAAGCGCCCGCGAGCTCGATCTCAAAATCCCGCAGGATGTATCGGTGGCCGGTTTCGACGACTTGCCGACCGCGGCGGAGCGTTGCCCGTCGCTCACCACCATCCACCAGCCGGTGAGCGAGATGGGGCGGCGTGGCGCGCAAATCCTTCTGAAATCACTGCAAAGCGGGATCACGCCCACGGGTAAAACAGTGATGGATGTTTCGCTGGTGATCAGGGATTCAACGGGTGCCTGCCGGAAAAAAACGATTCGGTAAAACCAAAACCTGAAAGGTTTCCAAGCCAGCCTTCGGCTTGCTCTGGATCGCTTTGGCTTCTTATGACCCAGCTTAAAAGCTGGCGATGCCATTCATGCCCGGGATTTTTTAAAAAACACAAGACTCGCTCGCGAAGCGCTCCATTCCTTGCCTTTTTTCCTGGCTTCCTGGCTTCTGAATTAATCCCCTTCTCCGTTGGGGAACCACTGATTAAAGCGAGTTAATCAGCGGTTCCTTAGAACCGATACCACACTGACGCCTGGACGCCGCCGCCGCCGCCGGTGTTTTTACCATAGTAGTTAATGAACGGTCCTGCGGAAAGGGTCCACCGGTCATTAAAGTTATAGGCAACATTTAACGTTGCTTTTAAAAGCGTGTAGTCGGTCGTAAGCGTTATGTTATTGCCGACGTTTTGCGTGCTGCCGTTGCCCAGGCCGTGTGTGCCTTCCAACTGGGC
>CAZFQV010000469.1:0-1877 GCA_964521175.1 uncultured Sphingobacterium sp. | reverse complement strand
AAACAAGCTCCTTAAAAGCGATTCTATATCACTTTAATTTTGATTATTAATGATTTGGGTTTGATTATGGCCCACTTATATGGCCTGTTTAGGCTTCTTATTTCGTGTTAGGTATTCTACGATATCGCTTATCTCTTTACTGTAGCTATGATTAGAAAAATGCTTTTAATATAAAAAATTCTATTAATCATTAGTTGGCTTCCCAGCTTTGGTTTTGATAATAATTACGCCGTTGGGGGAGTTATATTCCTTAGTAGCTTTTTCTCCTTTTATAACATTTATAGTTTCAATTTCCTTGGGATCTATAGTCGAAAGGGAATGATTAAAAACCTTTCCGTTTACGATAATTTTGGGCTCTTGTTCAATTTTCAACTTTCCAAATGGTTGGTTTTTGTCAAAACTGTCTGATTTTACAGCCTCTTTGCCGGTGTTTTCTTTTGTTGTAATTATAATTACTCCATCGCTTGCATTGTATTCTCTCAATGCCTTTTCACCTTTTACAACAGATATTGTGGCAAATTTATCCGGGTCTAATAATTTCAGTACAGAATAGTCATATTTCTTGCCATCAATATAAATTATGGGCTTATTCCCATCTTTGACCTTTATTTTTACCGAGGTATCTTGTGCATAAATACTTGTAAGGGCCATAAACAAAATGCCCATTATTGCTACTAATTTCTTCATCCTTGTTTTATTGTTCAGTATAAATAATCACTAATTCGTCTTCGTAAATAACATTATAAGGCGGAAGTTCATTAGAAAACATTGCTTTGGCCTCTTGCAATAAAGCCACCTTTTCCTCAAAGCTTTGTTCCCTTGGTTTAAAGTAACTGATAGAGAAAAGAACAATAAAAGCAATAGCTGCAGCCGCAGAAAAAATCTTCAATCTATTATTGTTTCTTCTTTTATAAATGGTTTGCCATATATCATCTTTCAGCTTAGAATCTACTTGTATTTTACTCTTTTTAAGATAGTCAAACCAGGTTTGGGATTCTAAATCCTTTGCATTTTCTTTTAAATAAGCTTCTTCTTCCAGGCTGGTTTCAGCAGCCTTATATTTTTCTATTAATTTATCCAAATCTGTCATACTCCATTTTTTTTAAGGCTAGAGCAACATGCTTTCTTGCTCTGGAAAGTAAGACCCTAATATGTTCCACTTTAATCTGAGTAGCTTCAGCGATTTCACTATATTCCCAGCCATCTATATCCCGCATTAATAATATCTCTTTTTGCTGTTTGGGTAAAGTTTCAACAATTTCTTCGATGGTTTTTTTTAGCTCATTCCACTCAAAGCTTTCCTGACTTTTTGAGGCTTCCAGATTATTAATCTGTAAATCGTCGGAAACAAAAATAGGCCCTTTCTTCTTTAAGATATCCAAGCAAAAATTTCGAGCAGTTTTAAATACAAATCCATTTAAATTAGGATGATCTTCAATTCGCTTCCGTTCGGCCCAAAGCTTTATCATTATCTCTTGAATAGCGTCTTCAGCCAGAAACTTATCTCCTAATAATCTTGTAATCATCGGATACAACTTATCGGTCAATGAAAGTACCCTGATTTTAAAAGTTTCTGCATTCATCTTCTAACACTATAACGATAAATACGTTCAGACATAACAGAAAATATAAGATTATTATTTTATTCTTACAGCGTATTACTTAAGGTGGATTTTTAAACTAAATCAGCGTTTGCTGGTGCGAGTTTGCAACTCGTGCCTTCGATGATCTTATGCCATTTTATTTTTTGAAAGAGATATTGAGGAAAATCATATCTTAGCCGTATGGAGCATAGATCTATACTCAACCCTTATTTTAAACGGGCGACTTACCTCATGGTTTTTGTTGGGTTTATTATCGTTAACGGCTGCCAATCT
>CAZFQV010000468.1:0-1894 GCA_964521175.1 uncultured Sphingobacterium sp. | reverse complement strand
CAAAGAAGACTTTTACAACCGAGTTGTACAAATTGGTAATCTTCTTCGAACAGATGTTTCAGCACATGTCTCGTACACCTACAGGCAAAATGGCAACTTTGATGAAGCAGAAGCGACAATTAGCTATGCGACCGTAGATGGTGCCCCCTTGCAAAACCTTAAAATTAATTACGATATTAAGTTTAACAACGGCAGTGTACAAAGCTCCAATGCTACAACTGGGGTAGACGGCAAAGTAAAAATTATGATTGTTGGAAAAGATACAACCTCCAAGTCGGGCATTATCAGGACAAGTTTTTTGAGAAATGGACAAATGGTTAACAAGAATTTCGCCTTCAAGTCTCTTACATCAAAAATCAATATCCATTTTTTCCCTGAAGGCGGATATCTAGTGGATAGTATTCGATCAAAAGTTGCGTTTAAGGCAATAGGAGCCAACGGGCTAGGAATTCCTATATCAGGTTTCGTTGTAAATGAGCAAAACACTAAAGTGGCCGAATTTAAATCCGAGCATGCCGGCTTAGGTTCGTTTATGCTCTCACCTTTCAATAATCAAACGTATACAGCGGTTATTAATTTACCTGAAGGTGAAATGCGCGTTGCATTACCTAAAGCGCTACCCCAAGGTTACGTTTTGAGCATAATTGGTGAGGATACTGAAAGCCTGTTAATCAGAATAACAGCGAATAAAGTCAATCTGTCTAATAAGGCTGTCAGCCTTGTAGTGCAAACGAATGTTGGTCAACAGCTTTTCCATTATTTAATCACCAAACGATTTATTGATGTGTCATTCCAGAAATCGGATTTGCCAACGGGAATCACGTTATTTACACTTCTGGACGAAAATCACCTTCCTGTAGCCGAGCGGCTGAGATTTATTCAAAATAGAGACGAACTGATTATTGATTTCCAAAAAAAGGAAAAGGACCCCAAAGAGCCAGATAAAGTTAGTTTGGAAATTGTTGCGACTGACAAAAATCAGTTACCGATTACTGGAAGTTTCTCTATTTCAGTAACGGATTTATCACGTGTTCCAGTCAACGACGAGGATGAAAATAGTATTCTTTCCGATTTACTTTTATCATCAGAACTTAAGGGATATATTGAAAAGCCAAACTACTATTTCATTAACCCGAATCCTGACAAGGACCGGCAATTAGATAATGTAATGCTAACACATGGGTGGAGGCGATTTAGCTGGAAAAATGTATATTATGGATTTAAAGGTCCAAAAATTATTTTCCCGATTGAGAAAGATTTGCAGATTTCAGGTTCAGTTTTTCTAAGAGGCAAACCAGTTGTAGGGGGGCGTGTGACGGCTTTAAGTCCAACGACGGGTTTTTATATGGATACTATTACCAACACTCAGGGACAATTTAACTTCAACAATCTTGTCTTTTCAGATAGCACTAAATTCATAATTCAGGCAAGACAAACAAAGGACCGAATGAATACAACTATAAAGCTCGACTCCACTCCTGACGAAAAAATAGGCTCTTATGAATTCACCGGCGAAATTAACGAAAATGTAAATACACAAATGGCGAATTTCTTGAACGTAAGTAAAAAAGAAGTTGAGGAACTGATCGCACTTGGGCTAGTTTCACGATCTCACCTATTAAAAGAAGTAGTTGTAACTTCAACTCGCAAAGATAACGTCATTAATTCCAGCAGACTAAGTAAGAATGCGGCCGATTTTTCATTTCGAGGTGAAGAATTAGAAGGTGAAAATCTGGGGAATGCTTTACGAGGAAAAGTTCCAGGACTTATTGTAGATCTTTCCGGCAATACAGCGATTATGCAACGCAATCTATCGTCGGCAAATGTTCCGCTTATGCAACTTTTTGTTGACGGAGTAAATTGGGGCTCAGTCCTAACTGATATCAATGTCAGT
>CAZFQV010000467.1:0-1897 GCA_964521175.1 uncultured Sphingobacterium sp. | reverse complement strand
TCATCATCAAGGGGATATGTCCCGACTGCCGCGGCTGACAATGCAATACAGTTGCATGACCCGCTTGCCTATCTTTGTGCTGAAGCAGAACACGGGGAAGAACCATGGAAAAAATACGGATTAAACTCAATATCCTTTTACCGGAAATACCAGATGAACGCGATGCCTGTATAGGCCGGCTTATCCGGCAGATGGAAACAACAGACGGTATTGAAAAGGTGCATCTCAAACCGCAAACCGACGACCAGCCATCCCGGCTCTGCTTTCATTATGATCCCGATGAGATCAGCCTCGACCAGGTAAAATTTTATGCAAAAAGTGCCGGGGCTGCGATCTCAGAGCAGTATGGACACCTTCTGGTCGACACGGAAGGTCTTCGCGACATGAATCAGGCGACCATTATTGAAAATAGTCTAAAAAAAATACCTGGTATCCTGGATGTATCGGTGGGAGGTACAGGAACTATCCGGGTAGAATTTGATACTAACCAAATCGACAAGAAAGGGCTTTTTACTGCTATTGAATCAAAAGATCTGAAAGTAATTGCTGATTTCCCACATACAGACCATGTACATCATCCTGAAGATCCGGAAATTGATGATCATCAAGGCCATGAGCACAGCCATGGGCACAGCGAGGGGCAATCCGTATACCTCCCTGCCGGGATCAGCCTGATCATGTTAATCGTCGGTATTGTTCTGGATCATTTTGTCGTGACCAATTCTTTTAAGGATTGGATACGCATTGTTTGGTATACCCTGGCTTACCTTCCTGTGGGCTGGCCCGTCGCCATGAAGGGGATTCAATATGCTATTAAAGGCGATCTATTCACAGAATTCTTTCTGATGACTATCGCCACTGTGGGGGCATTCTTTATCGGGGAGTACCCTGAGGGAGTCGCTGTCATGCTGTTTTACACCATCGGCGAACTTTTTCAGGATGCTGCTGTAAATCGTGCAAAGCGAAGTATTAAATCCTTGCTAGATATCCGGCCCAATACCGCCAATGTTTTTAGAGGGGGGAAATATCTGGCCATAAATCCTGAAGAAATCGAGATCGGCGAAACCATCCAGGTCAGATCCGGGGAGCAGGTGCCACTCGACGGAGAAATGCTGAGCGAAGGAAGCTCGTTCAACACTGCGGCTCTTACCGGAGAAAGTCAGCCTTCGTCCTTCTCAAAGGGCGATATGGTACTTGCCGGAATGATCAATCAGGATAAGGTCATCGAGCTTAGGGTGAGTAAACTATTTAATGACAGCTCGCTCGCCCATATCCTGACCCTGGTGCAGGAAGCCACCACCCGCAAGGCTAAAACAGAACAGTTTATCCGCAAGTTCTCCAGAATTTATACTCCTATTGTCGTGTTCCTGGCTATTTCCATCATACTCCTTCCTTATCTTTTTGTACAGGATTATGTATTCCGGGATTGGCTATACCGTGCGCTGATATTCCTGGTAGTGTCATGCCCCTGTGCCCTGGTCATTTCCATCCCTCTGGGCTATTTCGGCGGTATCGGAGCAGCCTCGCGATCAGGAATTCTGTTTAAAGGCTCCAATTTCCTCGACCTGATGACCCGGGTAAATATGGTGGTGATGGATAAAACCGGAACACTCACCATGGGCGTATTTAAAGTGCAGGAAATGAAGAGTCTTCAGGGCAGTAAAGAGGAATGGCTGCCGCTGCTGGCGGTGCTCGAGTCGACGTCCACACACCCGGTGGCTCAGGCGGCAGTAGCTTATGTCGGCGACATGGCTTCCACCACGATCAGGGTAGTGGAGCCCCAAGAAATTAGTGGTCATGGTATAAAGGGCATAATCGACGGCAAAGAAGTTCTGGCAGGAAATACCACACTGATGGAAAAATATGGAGTCGCCGTACCGGGTGGGATCAAAAACAT
>CAZFQV010000466.1:0-1910 GCA_964521175.1 uncultured Sphingobacterium sp. | reverse complement strand
AGTTTGTTGGAATAAATGGTATAATTGTGGTAATGAGGGATGAGCTATGAGCAATGAGCTGTGAGCCGGCTTGATTATAAAAATAGATTATATGTTTTTATTCTGATACTTAATATTCTGGTTTTTATGTTTGCAAGAAGCTCACAGCTCAAAGCTGATAGCTCATCCCTCATTACCACAATTATACCATTTATTCCAACAAACTGTAAATCAGACCTTCATCCCACTGCCTGCTGAGTCTACTATATCATAAGCGTACACCTGATGCCCGTAAGCGAACGGAGGGCGGGGGGATAGTCTGGCGTATTGTTCTGTTTTTCAGTATTTTAAGTATTTGGCATAAGATTGTATTAAATAACGGAAATAGACAGAAACATATATCAAACGTGGATAGAGTTTTACCAAAAAAGAAGTGGACCAGCAAGAAGATACTCATGATAGCAGGAGTTACAGCAATAGTTATCCTGATTGGTGCGAGTTATTATTTTACATCCGGAAAGAGCAGGCTTAATGTAGAAACCGAAAGGATCACGATCAGTGAGATAAAGATGGGGACATTCCAGGAGTCGATCCCGGTTAATGGAATAGTAATGCCTGTAGCTACAATATACCTGGATGCTGCAGAGGGCGGCAGGGTGGAAGAAAAGTATGTCGAAGACGGTACGATCATGAAAAAAGGTGACCCGATCCTCCGTTTGTCTAATACCGACCTGGAACTGAGCCTGGTTCAGCGGGAAACAGAAGTGTTCAATCTTCTTACGCAAATGCAGATATCCGGTAATGCTGCCCGGCAGAATACGATCACCAAACTCAACCAGATGGCTGATGTGGATAATGCTTACAAGGAAGCAGAGCGCGTGTTTACCCTGAACAAAAAGCTGTATGATCAGAAAGTGATCGGATCGCAGGAGTTTGAACAATCCAAGATCGCTTATGACTACCAGGTAAAACGTAAGACATTGACCGAACAGATCCTTAAGGAAGATGAGATATCGACCAAGCAGCAGCTGGATCAGACAGCTCAGAATTATGAACGCACGCGTAACGCGTTAGCTGTGATGCGTAAAAAAGTGGGCGATCTGATCGTCAGGGCTCCGGTCGATGGCCAGCTGACCTCGCTTGATGCCGAGATCGGCCAGAGTAAAAATAAGGGCGAACGCTTAGGGCAGATCGATGTGCTCAGCGGCTTTAAGATCCGTGCCGAAATAGATGAACATTATATCTCCCGGATATTTACCGGCCTGATAGCCGATTATACGATGAGCAATAAGACTTATACGCTGGAAATAAAAAAGGTCTACACCCAGGTCACAAACGGGCGTTTCCAGGTCGATATGGAATATGTGGGTGACGTTCCGAAAGATATCCGCCGCGGACAGAGCCTGCAGATCCGGGTTACACTGAGCGATGCGAAGCAATCCTTACTTTTACCAAGAGGAGGCTTCTACCAGCAAACCGGCGGCAACTGGATCTTTAAGCTGAGCAAGGACGGAAGCATCGCTTATAAAACAGATATACAGCTCGGCGGCCAGAACCCGGATTATTATGAAGTGTTAGAAGGATTGCAGGCAGGCGACAGGGTGATTACGTCGGGGTATGATAATTATGGGACGATCGAGGAGTTGGTGTTGAAGGAGCCGTGAGTGATGAGTGATGAGCTATCAGCTATGAGCCCATTTCTCATTTCTCATTTCTCATAGCATTTTAATATAAGAATAAATAGTTTTTCGAATTTCAATGACTTCAGTACTTAATTCTTTAAAAATATTCTCAGTAAGATATCCGAGATCTTTTGAAAGAAGTAATTGGTATTCGAGTTCGGAACAAGAACCTGTTGATATGATCAGAAAACGTTTAAAGTCAGGATTGGAATTACGACCGCAGCCCTCCGCAATATTTGTTGGAATCGA
>CAZFQV010000465.1:0-1912 GCA_964521175.1 uncultured Sphingobacterium sp. | reverse complement strand
AGTCCTACTCCGACATCCACCGCAAGTTCTTTTATAAAGTCTTTACTAAACTTGACCCCCGGGCGGGCAAGCGGACCACTCTCATCCCGCTGAAGCCATATATTTCCCGCATCAATAAACAAGGCACCCTTAACCAAACCGGCAATCTGAGGCCGGTACTCTGTATTCAGTTCCAGCTTAATATCACCCGACTGATCGGCAGAGATTTGATCCAGATCGATTGAGGGATCCCGGTAAGTCCCCGGGCCTAGCGTACGAGCCCTAAACCCACGTAAGCTATTGGTTCCACCTATAAAGAACTGTTTCACATAGGGTAAAGAGTACGAGTTTCCATAAGAGTAGCCATAGCCGGTAACAATGCGGCTGGCGAGCTGCGAATGCAGGCCGACCTTCAGGTAGTGGCGGAAGTCGTTCTCCAGCCTGAAATATTTTGAAAAGGGTGTCTTAATTAGGGAGTTCAAGCCCGGAATGCTTCCTGATATATCAAGATTTCCATTATAATAAAAGGTGTGCCGCTTATTTGTTTCAGCGCTGTTGCTGAAATTAAAGTTATAATTTGGGCCTATGGTAAACTGCTTTTCTATGGTATGCCGCAGCGTAGGATTAACTAAAGTCAGCGAATCATAGGTAGCCGACACCCGGGATGGCTGTACATAATTTACCGATAACACGTTCAGTTGATGCTCCTTTCTAACGTTTTCCTTCCAGGAATAGCCAAAGGATGTTCTAAACGAGGTTAGCGTATAATTTTGTGGTCTGTTCAGGAAATCATAACCTAATTTAACCCGTGTGCGGGGAATAAATGCACTGGTCGATTTTAATTTAAAAGGACTGATGAAGCGTGGTATGATGAGATTTGCCTCTGCACCATACCGGTAAATATTGTTAAAACTCTTACTAGCAGCTGACATCTGTATGTCTGTGGAGATGTATGCGGAAAAGGTTAACAATTCCGCTGCCCGAAATGTATTTCTATTCTTCCAACTCAGGGTAAATTCAGACCCGTTAAAGTTCGCTGAGTTTGAGCGAGCCGTCACTTCTGCCCTAATGGACTTCTTCTGATAAGGAGTGAGCTGGTAATATACATCCAGCAAGGGACTGTCCAGACTATCAACTTCCTCAAATCGGTTTTTCACGAAACGGAAAGTTCCGAGGTTGACCAGGCGGTTCAGCGAAAGATTATGATCCCGCCGGTTGTACAAGTCTCCTTTGTTAAAGAACATAGTACGATTAAATATCTGGGGTTTGAACAATTTATCCGGATCTATTATGTGAAAGTCCCGGTACAATACAGCGTTTTCTTTCTCCTGTCCGATGCTGTCGTTAATCTTATAATTGGGATATATATATATATCATTTATCGAGTAAACCTGCCGGGCTTTTGCCGATGCAGTACGCTTGATGTTTACATACATATCCACCTGATGCATATTATTGGTACTGTCTACCTGCACGATCAGGTCCTCAGGACTAAAAAAATAAAAAACGAAAGACGAAAAGCATGGCACTTATGCAACCAGCACCACCGCTCAAAGGCGGTGAGTTTAGCTCTGCTCGTGACACTGGCCAGGAGCAGGCAAAGACAACCGTAGTTTGGCTCGATGACGTACGAGCGAGGAAGCGCGTCGAACAGGGGGTGCAGCGGCGAGAAGATGCTTCCGCCCTGCTTGCTAAATCACTTTCTGAGCATCGCCGTCGAGAAGTTGTGGGGGTTGAGGTTCAAAGGTTGCAACGAGTGTTTGTTGATCGAGGTGGCGTGCCAACCGGTAAGGTTGATCAGCTGTTGTCCGTGCAAGAAACCTATTCGATCCAAGATCACGAGAAAGCTCTCGCTGCCTACAACAAACAGAGTTGGATAGGCGCAGTATATCCACAGTACTTTGCGGGAGGAGTTGCCACGCCAGTGCTCGAC
>CAZFQV010000464.1:0-1913 GCA_964521175.1 uncultured Sphingobacterium sp. | reverse complement strand
CCGGTGAATACATGGGCTGCTTTGGGTTAACTGAACCTGACCACGGATCCAATCCCGCAAGTATGATCACTAACTTTAAGGACATGGGAGACCACTATTTGCTGAACGGGTCAAAAATGTGGATTTCGAATTCCCCCTTTGCAGAACTTGCAATTGTATGGGCGAAAGATGAGAAAGGAGTAATAAAAGGACTGATCGTCGAAAAAGGAATGGAAGGCTTTTCTGCGCCGGAAATACATGGTAAATGGAGCCTTCGGGCATCTGCAAGCGGCGAATTGGTGTTCAACAATGTAAAGGTTCCGAAAGAAAATCTACTCCCCGGCGCGAGTGGACTAAAAGGCCCGTTGGGATGCCTTAATCAGGCTAGATATGGCATTGCCTGGGGAGCTTTAGGAGCAGCTATGGATTGCTACGACACGGCACTACGTTATGCCAAAGAAAGAAAACAATTTGGCAAACCTATCGCCGCCTTTCAGCTGCAGCAAAAGAAGCTGGCCGAGATGATCACAGAAATCACCAAGGGACAATTATTGGTCTGGCGGCTGGGGGTGCTGAAAGACGAAAATCGTGCAACGCCCGCTCAAATTTCTATGGCGAAAAGAAATAGTGTTGAAACCGCCATGAACGTAGCGCGTGAAGCAAGGCAGATATTGGGAGGTATGGGCATTACCGGCGAATATCCTGTAATGCGTCACATGATGAATTTAGAGTCTGTAGTTACCTATGAAGGAACCCACGATATCCACCTGTTAATCACCGGGATGGACATTACCGGAATTAACTCTTTTGAGTAAAGGCCAAACCAAAAGGGCAGCTGATTTGTAATATAGAAATAAACTTATATTATGAACAGAAGCTTAGGAATTATCCTCATCGTCCTCGGAGCAGCAATGCTGATCTGGACTGGTTTTACTTACACGAAGAAGGAAAAGATTATTGATGCCGGCCCCATACAGGTCAGTGCTGACAAACAAGAATCCGTCAACTGGCCCCCCTATTTAGGTGGAATATTGCTTGTCGGTGGAATTGTTATTGCAGCGACCGCTAAAAAGGGCAACTGATTAATCGGAATATTCTGATCGCACAATGTCTCTGAGGTTGTAGCCCGAGGCCATAACTTCACCGTATGCCCCAGCTGTTCGTATGGCCATAATATCGCCGCGTTTTGAGAGAGGTAGCTCGACTTCCTTGCCAAGCCAGTCTGTGCTTTCGCAGATTGGCCCAACTACATCATAGTTGACTGGTGGCTTGCTGCTATTTCTTTCAGCACTGAGATTCTCTATTTTATGATAGGCCTGGTATAGTGCGGGGCGCATTAATTCGGTCATGCCTGCGTCCAAAATTAGAAAATTCTTCTTCAAGCCGTTTTTTACATAGAGTATCCTGCTGATGAGGCTCCCGCATTGGGCTACCAGTGCACGACCAAGTTCAAAATGCACCTCCTGTCCTGCTTTCCTCTCCAAAAACTTATCAAAAACCTCAAAGTAGCTGTCGAAATCGTTAATTGGCTCCTCATCAGGACGATAATAATCCACACCAAAGCCACCCCCAACGTTCAGGATCGACAGGCGAAAGCCATGGTCTTCAAACCAGGTGGCCAACTCATTAACTCTCAAACAAAGACTTTTAAAAATTTCGAGCTTGGTTATTTGCGAGCCGATATGAACATGAATGCCGATGAGTTCCAGGTTAGTGCATCTCTTCAGTTCCTCCACACAAAGTTTCAGCTCCCATTGATTAATTCCAAATTTGTTCTCTTCCAGTCCTGTCGTGATGTAGTGATGGGTATGCGCATCTACATTTGGATTAATCCGAATAGCGACACGTGTTGTTTTGTCCATTGCGGCGGCAAGTCCATGGGTATCCGTGAACGAGGTCGTGTTCATCTCCGGCATCGGAGGAAACACCGCGGC
>CAZFQV010000463.1:0-1914 GCA_964521175.1 uncultured Sphingobacterium sp. | reverse complement strand
GCCAGAGGAAGTCTATAGGCTTTCAGGCCTGGAGCTTATCAGTAAGCTAAAATCCCGGCGCGACCAGTTGCCTGCCGCCGCTGATAACTATTATCTTGTACTAGCAAAAGAAGTTAAGATCGTAGGCTCGGATAAAGCTGAATCTTTCCGGATTGAAAGATTGGCAGACAGTACTCGGCTTACTGTTTATCCGATGAATTCAACGAAAGTGAATTCGCAGCCTTTGTACAACCGTACATTTTCAAATTCAGAAACAAAAAGCCTGGATATTTACGCTCTCGATGGCCGCGATAGTATTATGATTAAGGGAAACTCCACAGGAGAGGGAATAAAGATAAGGATTATCGGAGGTCCTGGAAAAGACTCCTTTACTGATCTTTCAGAGGAACGAAGCTTCTACTATGATCTCCTGACGGAAAATAATTTTGTTAATAAAGGAAAGAATACGGCTTTACGACTATCCGGAAGTTCACACATTAACGACTATGAAGACGCATCGTTCAACTACGATCAAAAGGCGGTTGTCCCCTTCTTTGACCTAAGAGCTGAAGACGGTATATTTATTGGCGGTTTGTTCGGTATCCGGCATTTCGGCTTTAGAAAATCCCTCGCAAGTTATACCCAAACCTTGGGTGGCCAATATGCTCCCATGACAGGGGCGTATATAATCCAATACCAGGGAAATTTTTACTCTCTTTTTGCCAGAAATTTAGACCTGGTTTTAAATGGCAGCTATAATAATCCGAAATATACTTTCAACTATTATGGTCAGGGAAACTCGTCCTTGAATATAGGCGATGACAAAGAGTATTTCAGGGTCCGGAGCAGGAATTTGAGCGTCGCGACTTTTCTTCAATACAGGTTCAGCAAAGCTTTCAGGATGGGTATCGGACCGGGCTATGAATCTTTCGCGATAGAAACTCCCGCCGACCGGTATGTCAGTTCTCCGGCATTCCCCGAAAAGAACGAGATTAAGCCTTCATCGTATTATAACACGGTCCGATTCTATGCTAACCTGAATTTGGTAGATCATGAGCTATTTCCTACGAAAGGAGTACGATGGATAAACCAAGTCGCCTACTTTAGTGGCAATGGTCAAACAAAAGAAAACTTCACGCAACTCGGATCGGAGCTCTCGGTTTACGTCAGTCCGGATTTCAGTCCGGTAACTTTAGCAATACGGGTGGGAGGGGCAAACAATATCGGGGACTATAAGTTTTTCCAGACAAACTCCCTTGGTGGTAATACTAACCTGCGGGGATATCGAAACAATCGGTTTTCAGGGCGTTCCTATCTCTATCAGAATACTGAAATACGTTACAAAGCCCTGTACTTTAGGGATTATGTGTTTTCGGGGGATATTGGCATCTTCGGATTCTTCGATTCTGGCCGGGTGTATTCAGATCTGCCTGAGACCAGTAACTGGCATAAGGGCTACGGTGCAGGGGTATGGTTGAATCTGTATAATAAACTCATCGTTTCCAGTAGTCTGGGCATTTCGCCGGAAGGGCGTTATCTAACTCTGAAAACCGGTTTATTTTTCTAACAAATAGATCTACTTCACCTAAGGGTTGAAGTAGAATGCAATGTTTGTAGGGGATCCTTACAAACATTGCAGATTGGGTATATCGTTGGCTATCGTATATGATTACTTGCTTCGGATAGCTGCAGTAGCATTAATTTTTTCTGCTAACAAGATAGCATTATACGCATTCACCACCCCTCCTGAAACTGAGATCTGGTTCATCGGAACTTTGCTAGAACTGCCATCCTCGGTTTTAATCTTTACCTTCTGATCAACCTTTGTTACTGAGCTAAGAATGATTTCTTTAACCTGAGCGGCTGATAATTGAGGGTAATAGGACCATATAAGAGCAGCTAAACCAGCCACTACCGGAGACGCCATACTGGTGC
>CAZFQV010000462.1:0-1919 GCA_964521175.1 uncultured Sphingobacterium sp. | reverse complement strand
TATTGCCATCCGACAAAGCCTACTTTGTAAAAGAATTACAATCTAAAGGCAAGGTGGTCGCTATGGTAGGCGATGGGATCAATGACTCACATGCTTTGGCCCAGGCAGATGTAAGTATAGCCATGGGTAAAGGGTCTGATATAGCAATGGATGTAGCAAAAATAACATTGATAACATCCGACCTTCAATCCATACCGAAAGCATTAAAGCTGTCTAAGAAAACTGTCCAAACGATTAAACAAAACCTTTTCTGGGCATTCATTTACAATGTTATCGGAATCCCTTTAGCAGCCGGAGTGCTATATTCTTTCAATGGCTTTCTTCTTGATCCCATGATAGCCGGAGCAGCCATGGCTTTAAGTTCGGTATCTGTAGTTAGCAATAGCTTAAGGTTGAGAGCGGCGAAATTATAATCATGCACGACAGACTTCACAAGTGGGTTCTGCACGAAGTAGTGCAGGAAACAAAAGATGCAATGACGTTTTTTTTCGATACTAGGGGTCAGTATTTTAACTTCAAAGCTGGTCAGTTTATCAATATCACTCATTGCATTAATGGAGAGAACATTACGAGGTCTTATTCTTTAAGTTCATCGCCTAATGAGAATTATCCTTCTATTACAATTAAAAGGGTGAAGGATGGTATAATGAGTAGCTATCTTTTTAATAACTCCCAAAAGATTGAGAACTGGGAAATTGAAGGACCTTATGGGAACTTCGTGTTGGAAGAATCATTAAATAAAACTACAAAGCTATGCTTCATGGGTGGCGGAAGTGGTATTACACCATTATTTTCAATGATGAAAGCCCTTATTGAAAATGTCAATTCTCCTTATCATTTAATCTATGCAAATAGGAATCACCATGACATTATTTTTAAATCACAAATAGAAAGCCTTGTTAAAGATGGAAAAGCAAGTGTGTTTCATGCTCTTACGGGTGATGAATCGTCAGAAGCTTTCGGTGAAGAATTATATAAAGGACGCCTTACCAGACTAATTGTAAAAAAACTAATCAGGCAGAAGTTTGAAGACCCTCTAAATGTGCTTTATTTTATTTGTGGCCCTGAAAAACTAATGGAAGTTTATAATGAGGCATTACAGGCCATAGGTGTCCCAGAAGAGCAAATTTTCCAGGAAAAATTCTCCATTGAAAATGAAAAAGCAGATGAATTCTCTTTACCAAATGAACCGCATGAAGTTCTAATGCATGTTTATGAATCTACTGCTTTGGTTGATGTTAAAGCAGGCCAAAGTATTCTTCAGGCAGCATTAAAGAACGGACTTCCCGTAAAATACTCTTGTCAGAATGGTACCTGCGGTACTTGCCGGGCAAAATATTCTGATGGAGAAGTAAGAATGCTGAAAAACTACGCACTTACAAAAGAAGAAGTTGATGAGAACTACATTCTTCTTTGCCAAAGTTATCCTATGAATGATAATTTAACTGTACATGTCGGCTAAAAATTCAAGAAATTATATAATTCTTTAAAGGTATTATATAAAGAACAAAGCCCTTGTCTGACGTAAATTTGTACTAAGGAAACAGAAGAAATAACGTTAAAATATATAAGATGGAAGCATTAAAATTCAAAACAAATATTAAATGTACAGGATGTTTAGCTAAGGTAACGCCTTTGTTAAATGAAACAGTCGGCGAGGATAACTGGGAAGTTGACTTGGAAGATCCAAACAAAACCTTGACTATTGTCAGTGATGCTTCTGAAAATGAAGTGGTTGCTGCGGTTAAAGAGGCAGGCTACGAGGCTGAGAAAATTTAGTTTAGGTTGATTAAGAAGTAAGGCCCTCCTTTTGAGGGCTTTTCTGTTTGCTTATAATCTAGAAATTATAATATAGCTATTCTATAAGAAGTATCTTTATAAGGACTAATCAACAAGTTATGATAAAATTAATACTTTAT
>CAZFQV010000461.1:0-1931 GCA_964521175.1 uncultured Sphingobacterium sp. | reverse complement strand
TTTCATTACGTGGGGTACGTTTACCCTTCCAGGCATGTGATCCCCTGTCTTCAGGCCCACGGTAAGCCTCTGTTTCCACAATGATCCCTCCGACAAGCTGCCTGTCAACAAACGAAAAGAGGTGTTTGCCCAGCAAATCGCGGGCTACCGAAACAACGTTATCATCACGGTAGTAATCTAAAGGCAGCTTTCTTTTCATGGGTTTAGGGTAGCAGAGTTAATATTTCTGTCAAATATCTGGCGTCTACGCTATCAAAAGCGTTGAGATGAGAGCTGTCAACGTCCATAACACCAACGATTTGCCCTGATTTGATTAGTGGAATGACTATCTCAGACCTGGACGCCGAATTACAGGCAATGTGTCCGGGAAACTCGTTAACATCGGGCACAATCATAATCTTTCCCTCTTTCCATGATACCCCGCATACCCCTCTTCCTTTTTGAATCCTTGTACAAGCTACCGGCCCCTGGAAAGGCCCTAATACCAATTCCTCACCCCTGACCAAATAGAACCCGATCCAAAAAAAATCAAACTGTTCTTTTAACGCAGCTGATATATTCGCCATGTTGGCGATTTCATCAGGCTCGTCTTTTAACAGTTGCCTTATCTGGGGAACAATCGCCTGATATTGCTCCTCCTTGGTGCCTTTGTTTATTCTTAGGTCTTCAGCCATCTCGTAAATTAAATCGATTAATATTATAATGCAATGCCAACGTCATTTTGACGATATGTGTTTAAAAAAATATAAGATCAGCTACCTTTGGTAACATAAAATGAACGACATGAGAGTAATAGCCGAACTACCGCACCCCGATTGTAAAATAACGATCTTTTCTATGAACGGTAAATTTATCATTAAACTCGAAAAAGGCAGCTTTGAACAGGTCTACAAATTATCAGAGACGGATGTCCTTGACGGGGTCAATGGTATATTCCAAATCCTGGATATAGAATTCATGAAAACGGTTACATCACGATTCGATCAGATGCGTTTGGACTTTAACTCAGCTTTTAAAAGGCATGACAACTATTAGTTTAAATGCCTATAGTCAATCATCTGAAGAACAGTCTTCTAATTGATATAAACGAATTATATTTGGTCTATAAGAGTAGCTATAGGCCGCAAAAAGATACATACCTAAATTTTTAGTTTAATAAGCTATGATTACATGTTGTTTATCAAGCAATTATATACGAAAACAGAATATTATTTGGTAGCGTTATTTACCAAATAAACACAATCTAACCGTGTTTTAAAACATAATTTACTTAATCCATACCTTAATATTTTTTTTCTTATTTTTGGCTTATGAAACAAATCCAATCTCCTCGCTTTATCATATTGAGTCTGTTAGTTCTCGCAGCGGCGTTGACCCGGCTCTTACCCTTAAATATTCCGCATATCTGGAACTTCACAGCAGTAGGCGCATTGGCAATTTTTGCCGGCGCACAATTCAGGAACAGTAGTCTCGCTTTTATCATGCCCCTGGCAGCGATGGCAGTATCAGATTTATTTATCGGCCAGGGATTCAGTTTGGTCGTTTACACGGGCTTTATTGCTATGGTTGGTTGTGGCTTCCTTATCCGCAAAAAAATCAATACGCCAAATGTTATTCTCGCCTCGTTTATTAGTGCATTTGTCTTTTATCTAATCACGAACCTGCCCTTATTCTATCCGGGGTTATATACAATGGATCTAACAGGATTCATCGCTTCATATACTGCCGCTCTCCCGTTTTTCAGGAATATGTTGTTGGGTAACCTCGCATATTCAGCGGTTTTGTTTGGATCTTTTCATCTATTGACACGGTATTTTCCTGTACTTGCGAGAGCCTAAGTATTGTCGATATAAAGAAGCCGGATGGGGGGTGACCCCATCCGGCTTCTTTATGAGTAACTGTTTTAAACTTTAATCTATTTCAAGTTGTAG
>CAZFQV010000460.1:0-1935 GCA_964521175.1 uncultured Sphingobacterium sp. | reverse complement strand
CAATGGTCCGGCAGCAAGAATAAGCAGAAAGGCAATAAAAATAACGAATAGAGGCAGATTGGTTTTATTGCTCGATTCTATTTTCTCGTCGCTCGTCACCTTCGGAAGTTTGGAAACCGCAAAGAACAGGGCAACGGCAAGGAACAGACCTGCAAGAATATAGTATAAAGTATTTATGGAAGCTATGTCTACCTCACGGGCAGCGGCGCCGGTAGCCGTACCAAAAAGAATTATACTCACGGCAATTGGCCCCAGGATGCTCCCAAAGTTATTAACCCCTCCGGCCAAATTCAGCCGATTAGCACCGGTGACGGGACTCCCCAAAGCCACCACAAACGGATTTGCCGCAGTTTGCTGTAATGAAAAGCCAATCGCCACAAAGAAAAAAGCAGTGAGAATGAAAGAGAATGAACCTGAATGAACCGCAGGAATCATCAATAAAGCTCCCCCCGCCGAAATCACCAAGCCAATAGCAATACTGTTCTTGTATCCCAGCTTATTCAGGATATCAACTTTTGTAATCTTAGAGGCGTAGAATAACACTAAGGAACCTATAAAATACCCTCCATAAAAGGTAAAGTCTATCAATTGCGACTCGAACTGGGTAAGATTAAAATGGGTTTTACAAAAAGGAATAAAAATACCGTTACTAGCTGCGAGAAATCCCCAGAAAAAAAACACTGTGATGAGTGTATATAAAGCGGATCCGTAATTCTTTTGTGAGTTGTTATCCATTGTTGAAAGCTTGGGTTTAAAATCTAACTCTAACATAAATTAATTTTCTCATATCTAAATATTTTTTTTTGCAACCCGCTATCCCGGCTATGGAACTGTCCTAAGACTCATTTTTCCATGGATTTTCTCACCTTAATTCGCATCTTCGTAAATCTTAGGTTAATGATAGGAATGATAGAATCAATAATATCAGGAATTGGGTTGGGATTTGTGCTTTCTTTTTTAACCGGGCCGGTATTCTTCGCACTGATCAAAATAAGTATCGAAAAAGGATTTTATGCCGGCGTTTCACTTGCAGCGGGAGTGGTTCTAAGTGATATTATTTATGTGGTTCTTTCCCTCTACGGAACATCATTTCTCGCATTAGAAAGCACCTACAGAACACCGATCGGGATAACCGGAACCACTATTCTCTTTTCCATAGGCATTTATTATATGCTTAAACGCGTAAAGGTAAACTACGAGAAAACTACCTCGAAAAGACATAATACCGGTTATTTTCTGAAAGGATTTATCATGTGTATTTTCAATCCGGCGATCTTATTGTATTGGCTTAGCGTGACCGGTGGGGTCATTTCTGTATCGGGCGCTATCAAGTCTGCTGAAGTAGTCCCTTTCTTTGGCTCTATTTTAATAACCCAATTCAGCCTTGATGTCATCAAGGCCTATTATGCTAACAAACTGAGATACCGCATCAAAGAAAAGACCATCTCTAACCTGAACCGGATTGCAGGAGCACTCATTCTAATTTTCGCTGCCCGATTATTATACAACCTATTGACCGGGCACTCTCTGGTTTAAAGAAATTCGCTGGATCGCAAGGTCTAATAGGCGCGCCGGTTCTTGCCTTCCACCCAGTTCATAAAGGCTCTGTTAACCACCTTATTTCCTCCCTGAGTAGGGTAATTACCCGAAAAATACCAATCACCCAAATGATCGGGGATCGCCGTGTGAAGGTTATCCAGTGTCTGGTAAATTACCTGCACTTCTGCATGGGTGTCCTGAGGGGTGATTATCCGGGCTATTTTGTCAGATATTTCCTGGTCTGTAAAATGGCTATAGATCTGCTGTACATGATTTGTATCCTGTTTATTGCCTAGCTTTTGGGATTCCACACAGTTTTTATAGACTTCATTGATCACCTCCTGTTTGCCGCTTTCTTTTAAAAGTAATATAGCAGCTTCAAATGCCACAAATTCG
>CAZFQV010000459.1:0-1949 GCA_964521175.1 uncultured Sphingobacterium sp. | reverse complement strand
CAAATTTCTGGGAATGCACCTGGAGGGACCGTATTTTTCGGTCAATCAGCGTGGCGCCCAGGATCCGCGCTATATCCGTAACCCGGATCCTAAGGAATATATGGATATCCTGTCACGCTCTTCAGATATTAAGCGCTGGAGTGCGGCTCCCGAGCTTAAGGGAGCCATTGAGTTTGGAAATCATTTAAGGTCAAAGGGTATCCTCGTGGCTATGGCACATACCGACGCTATTTATGAAGAAGCGCTGGTCGCATTTGAAGCAGGATTTACCCTGGCTACCCATTTTTATTCCTGCATGTCCGGGGTATCGCGGCGCGAATGCTTCCGCTATGCCGGCGTGATCGAAACGGCTTACCTGCTGGATGAGATGGATGTAGAGATCATTGCCGACGGAATACATCTTCCTGCACCGCTGCTGAAACTGATCTATAAGATCAAGGGTCCCGACAGGATCGCCCTGATCACTGATTCCATGCGCGCCGCGGGGATGCCGGAAGGCGACAGTATCCTGGGAAGTAAACATAACGGACTGAAGGTGCTGGTTGAGGATGGGGTGGCCAAATTGCCTGATCGTACTTCTTTCGCGGGCAGTGTAGCCACTTTTGACCGTTTGGTGAGGAATATGGTACAGATTGCAGATGTACCCCTGCTGGAGGCGGTGAAGATGGCTTCACTGACCCCGGCCAATATCCTCGGGCTGGGCGCTTCGAAAGGCTCCCTGATCGTAGGGAAAGATGCCGATATCGTGATATTTGATGAAGATATCCGGGTAAGCACCACTATCGTTGGCGGGAATGTAATTTATAGTAAATAAAAAAGGAGACAGTATAATGAGACAGATCAGTAAAGAAAAATTGAAGGTACAGATTTATTCCGGCAGGCCGGAATTAGGAATTGCAGCAGCAGATACATTTGCAGAGACAGTCAGGGAACTCCTTGAAAATAAAGAATATGTCAATATAATTTTTGCTTCGGCACCCTCCCAGAATGAGTTTCTGGCAGAGCTGCTTAAGCGGGACATAGCCTGGGACAGGATCAATGCCTTCCACATGGATGAGTATGTAGGACTTGATGCAGATGCACCCCAGGGATTTGGGAATTTCCTCAAAGACCGCCTGTTCAGTAAGGTTCAATGCCGCGAGGTGCATTACCTCAACGGGAACGCCAGGGATACGGCAGAAGAATGTAAAAGATACTCTGATCTGCTGATTAAATACCCGACAGATATCGTTTGTCTGGGTATCGGCGAAAATACCCACCTGGCATTCAATGATCCCCATGTGGCTGATTTTAATGATCCTGAAATCGTAAAGGTGGTTGACCTGGATCATGCTTGCCGTTCTCAGCAGGTCAACGATGGCTGTTTTGCACAGATCGACGATGTGCCTGCACTTGCTCTTACGATTACCATACCGGCCTTGTTTAAGTCCAACTATGCGTACGCCATCGTTCCGGGAAAATTCAAAGCAGATGCTATTTATCATACCCTGAACAGTGAAATAAGTGAGCAATACCCTTCAACCATTCTACGAAAACACGACAATGCGATCCTTTTTATAGACGAAGACAGCGCTTCAAAATTATGATCCTACTAATAATCAATCCATATTAAACTTAATAATCTGAAAGCATTTATGAATAGATCATTTCTGAGGTTTTTAACCTTTAGCTCGCTGCTACTGGCATGCACCGTGCTTTCCTGTAGCAATGAAAAAAAGGCCGGATGGCCACCGTCTCTTAATGGAGCGGATGAGAATGGCGTTGCTACGCTCAATACTTCAGAACTGCTGGAGATACCTGCGGAAGTCCAGAAGGTGATCGACTCTGCTGGAGTACATCTGAGTGTCGCCTCAACGGTGCCCACGGTCGATCTCGTTTTTCACAATGAACTGCCAGACTCGGCGCTAAACGGCGTAGGATGGTCTTCCTGGGGTGACATATGCCTTGCC
>CAZFQV010000458.1:0-1951 GCA_964521175.1 uncultured Sphingobacterium sp. | reverse complement strand
CCGCCGAAATCCCCATAATAACCTTGTTCGTTCACTCCCCATTTCACGGAGTTTTTCATGTATTCTTGTTTCATATTCTCAATTCCTTTTAAAGGTCTCCGTCCCTAACTATTTCGAGAACCAATTTTAGCTTTTCAATATCCTTGATCCCAGGCTCAGTTTCAAATCTACTGTTTAGATCGATCCCATACGGTGCTGGCTCCGTTAACGTGCGTATAGCGCCGGTGTTTTCAGGACCTAAGCCACCGCTTAAAAAAAATGGTGTTGTACCACTGTAATCGCGCAGCAATGTCCAGTCAAACTGTTCCCCCGAACCACCATAGACCGGTGTCGGGGTGTCAAAAAGAAAATAATCCACGCAATTCTCAAAAGCAGACAATCTACTGAAATCAAATCCTGCCGCGAGCCCAAACGCTTTGATCAGTTCCACCGTCCTCCCTTCTTTCGTGCGTGCCAGAAATTCAGCAAAAGAACAGCAGAACTCTGACGTTTCATCGCCATGGAGTTGAACAGCATCCAACTGGTATCTACTTACAACCCTGGCAATTTGTTCCATAGACTCATTCACAAACACTCCTACTTTCTTCGTAGCCGGATGCAAGGGATCCAGAATCTTCGGATCAGGTGATCCAAAAAAGCGCTTAGAATGAGGGTAAAATATAAAGCCAATATAATCGGGCCTGAGTTCTCCCAGCTTCCTGATATTCTCAGGCTCTTTCATTCCGCAAACCTTGACTATCATGCAACGAGCCGTTTAAAACTCCGCAGTGCTTTTTTGCTCAGGAGAGACTCTTCTGCCTCATGGAAGCAGTCGGCAAAAGACAAATGAGGCTTAATGGTATGAATTGCTATTGCCGCATTAGATAACACCACATTGTTCTGTTCGGCTGTGGCTTCTCCGTTTAAAACGGCTTTGAATATATTTGCTGATTCTTCGACCGTACGACCTCCTTCAATTGTCGCAGGATCAATCTTGTCAAACCCAAGTTCAGAGATTAGATGTATATGCTCACCCTTTTCAGAAAAGGTTTTAAAGTCGCAGGTTAGTGAAATCTCATCATAGCCTTCAAGTGCGTGCAGGATAGTATACTTCACCGTTGATTTCTGATAAAGATAGGCGTACACGCGAGCAAGCTCCAGGCTAAACACTCCTACGAGCTGATAGCGTGGCTGCGCGGGATTGACCATCGGACCGAGCATATTAAAAAATGTTTTGACACCCAGCTCCCGGCGGATAGGGGCTACATTTTTCATGGCCGGATGAAATAAGGGGGCATGCAGGAAACAAAGGCCAGTTTCTTCGAGGCTCTTTTTCAGCTTGTCTTGATCGTTGGTAAAAGAATAACCCAGGAATTCCATCACGTTTGACGATCCGCACCCGGATGATACACCATAGTTTCCATGCTTAGCAACCTGATAGCCTGCTCCTGCCACTACAAAAGACGCCAGTGTGGAAATATTAAAAGTGTCTTTGCCATCACCGCCAGTTCCACAAAGGTCGATCAGGTCGAATGTCCCTAAGTCGGGTTTGAGACATAAATCAAGCATACCGTCGCGGAAACCTTCCAGCTCCTCAACCGTAATATTCCTCATGCAATAAGCAGCCATAAAAGCCGCCATTTGGGAATGATTATATTTCCCGATTGCAATGTTTGTGAGGATCTCCCTCGCTTCCTCCCTTCCGAATGTTTTTTGCTAAAAAAGATAATTTAATATCTGTTTAATTTTCTGTTAAAATAAAAAAAAGGGCTGCCTGCTGGCAACCCTCCATATTTAGTTCTTTTTTTTATCTGATACTATATACTTCTTTTAGTCGCCCCAATGATTTCTCATTTGCCACCACCAGTTTGTATATAATAAGTTACCCGAGTCCATTATACTAGCAAAGATGAATAATCTTTTAATCAGGTGCAAACTTTTAAGTTTTTTTAGTATTTCCCGGTTGATGAGG
>CAZFQV010000457.1:0-1958 GCA_964521175.1 uncultured Sphingobacterium sp. | reverse complement strand
GGCTTGCCGCGCCGGGCGGCGGCTGAGACGCTTTGTTTTGTGAGCGAACCATTCCAGGCCCTTGGCCGTGCGCGGTTTGAAACCAAGCTGCAAGTGCGGCCCGACGACATCGACATGAACCAGCATGTCCACAACAGCCGTTACTTCGACTACGTGCTTGCCGCCCGGTACGACCAGATGGCCCGCTGTTATGGGATGCCGATGGAGGAGTTCATCCAGGCGGGGTTTGGCTGGGTCGTCAAAACGGCCCACGTGGAATACAAACGCCCGCTCAATCTCGGCGACGGCCTGCTGGTGACGA
This sequence comes from uncultured Sphingobacterium sp., assembly GCA_964521175.1. GTDB lineage: Bacteria > Bacteroidota > Bacteroidia > Sphingobacteriales > Sphingobacteriaceae > Daejeonella. Next base: position 1,657 of record CAZFQV010000457.1, on the reverse strand, counting down.
CCTGGGTGGACGAAATCGTGAAAGACGGCGTGAAAGTGCGCTTCGAAATCCGAAGGAACACCGGAGGCAAGCCCGCAAAAATCTCGTGCGACGGATTTTTCGACTAAACGATGATCAATCTCGCAACGGGCCGCGCCGAGAAAATTCCCGGATGGATCACGGCGAAATATTCGATCTGAGCGAATCGAGTGAAAGGGGATTGGAAGAAGAGCGGGTGTGGTGCGGTTTGGATGCGTTTCCATTACAAGGCGGGACGGAATGGAAGCGGTAAGCGGTCATTTCGGCTCTTTTCGACCCGGTTTCCCTCACTAAAAACACCGCCCCGTTTTCTTCGCGATCTTGTCGCGGCCGAGTTCGAGGATATGCCGCTCCTCGCGGGTCAAACTGTGAATCCCTTCCCTGGAAATTTTATCCAGGATCGGGTCGATCTCTTCGCTGATGAATTCCGTGGAATTCATCCGCTGACGGCGTTCCCTAAGGCGGCGGCGTTCCCGGAAGTAGCGCTGAAGCCAGAAGGGGCTGCCAAACCCGAGCCGCCGGGCGTAAAACCAGCCCATCAACGCCCCGCCAAGGTGGGCGACGTGGCCGATATGCGGACCCAACCCGATTGCAATAAACAGGATCGAACTGATCACAATCAAACGTCCGAGCCATTTGGCCCGCATCTGCAGCGGGATGATAAAGAACATCAGCGAGGTAATCTCCAGCTCCGGCAGGATGGTGGTGAAGGCCAGCAAAACCGCACAGACGCCTCCCGATGCTCCCTCAAGCTTGATCAAATCCGGTCCCGCCAGCAACTGCACGAGGCCGCCAAAGAGACCTCCCGCAAAGTAAATACCGAGCAGGTGTTTGGGGCCGCAGATGGTCTCCACTTCGCGCCCGGCGAAATAAAGGCCCAGGCAGTTGACTAGCAGGTGCATCACCCCGCCATGCAGAAACATGTAGGTGAGGAACTGCCAGTAGTAGCCCTGAAGGATGCCTTCGCGCGTCAGGGCAAACCAGGTATCGACCATTCCCGGGACCGTCAAATCCAGCAAGCGCTGGACTCCAAAGGCGACCACGTTGAGGATGATGATGACCACCACCAACGGAATCCGGCCTTGGGACCAGCGACTGGGAAACGGAACTGTCTCACGCCCGAACTGCATTTCCAGAATCTATTCGTCCAAAAAAGGTTGTCGAATAAGAATCGGCTGGAAGAAGAATGTTGCGCGGTGTTTTGGATGAACGGCTTCCCAAGGGTCGATCCCATGCCTCGCTCTCCCACACTCCTCCCACAAACTCGCCAGGTCGCGGCCCCGCCTTGTCCTGGAAATCGGCTTGCCGACGCGCCGGAAAATCCGATACTAAAAGAAGAGAAACCTTCCACCGCTACGGGCGCACAGTGCCAGCACGCGCGCCGGGACTGCTTCGGGCTTCCTGAAAGTCAGGCGCACCCGGCATCTGAAGGATCAGTTTTCTAGCTCCGAATTTTTTATCTTTTTATGAGTGAATCCGCCGTTTTAGACACCAAAACCCAACTGACTCAGCTTGAGCAGTTGACACAGTACACCAAAGTCGTCGCGGACACGGGAGACTTCGAGTCGATCCGTGAGTTCCGTCCGCAGGATGCCACGACCAACCCAAGCCTGATTTTCACCGCGGCCCAGATGGCGGA
>CAZFQV010000456.1:0-1960 GCA_964521175.1 uncultured Sphingobacterium sp. | reverse complement strand
GCATGAATTGTTCAAGTTTATTAATTATGGCCGTCTCCAGATCGCTTTCAGAATAACGATGATCTTCATTCAGATCAAGGAATTCTAGAATATAGGGAGACTTCATTGCGTCAATGGGGTTTTCGAGAAGTTGTCCCCGAGTTGAAAGGCTTAAAAGCTCGTCTTTATTTTTGCTGAGAGCCAGCCGTTCATATAATGAAGACTGATACTGTCTTCTCAACTCACGCATACTCCAATTGTTGGTGAGGCTTTCCAACTCATAGAAATTTCGTTCATTTAAATCTTTAATTTTGAGGAGCTCAATATAATGTGACCAACTTAATTTAAATGGGTTTTCAGAAATCCGAGACACTGTCTCGGATTTTCCAAATTCCAGATAAAATAATCGCATATTTTCAAGATTATCAACCGAATACCCCTTTCCAAATTCCTGATGAAGGGTTTTGCTGAGCTGTTTTAGAGTTTGCTTGGCATAGGATGCTCGTTCTAAACCACTCTGCTCATCTTCAACTATCGCTTTACCAATCTGAAAATAAGTATAGACCAATACAGAGTTTACCCTTTGAACTATAAATTGCCTAGATTCTTCAATTTGGGATTTAATGGCCTCATATAATTTTTGATTTGTTAACTGGATCATATTATGCCCTCCTTAATTGTTTTTCAGACTTTTTAGAATTTAATTCAAGCTTTTCCCGTAGGGCTGACATGTCCTGACTAACTTTTTGTTCCACTACCTTCGCGTAAATCTGTGTAGTCCGAATAGTAGTATGCCCCAACATCTTACTCACCGTTTCAATAGGAACACCATTGGATAAGGTGACTGAGGTAGCGAAAGTATGCCGGGCCAAATGGAAGGTCAGGTTCTTTTTGATTCCACATAGGTCTGCCACCTCTTTCAGGTAGCTGTTTAATTTCTGATTTGATATCATCGGAAAAAGACTACCCTTGGCAATAGATCTGGGGTTACCCTTATACTTAGCGATAATATACGCTGCTTTGGGTAAAATCGGAACGTTCACCGAGGTATCGGTTTTTTCCCGAATAGTTTTGATCCAATAGTTGCCATCAATACCTAATATCATATTGTCTGGAGTTAATTGCATGACATCTATATATGCCATACCTGTATAGCAACTAAACACAAAAAGGTCTTTGGCATATTGAATCCGTTGGAGGGTAAATACTTTTTCCTCGATAGAAATAAGCTCCTCATTAGTCAAATAGCCTCTTTCGACCTTTTGCATCTTAAGTTTGAACAGTTCAAAAGGATTTTTCTCTATCCATCCGAGTTTCACGCCTAATCGTATTACCTTCCGGAAACGTTCCAGATGCTTCATCACTCCATTATTTTCCATGCCCTTGTGATGATCGGTGGGGACATAGGTTCTTAAAAAATATTCGAAATGGGTGATAAACTGGTAATCAAGCTCAGTTAAGTAGATGTCTTGTTTTTTGAATTGTGCCGATACAAACTCCTTCAGATATTTTGCGGTAGTATAATAATTTTTGATAGTTCCATAGGCAAGGACCTCTTTCATTTGGAGGTTATGGTAATCAATGAGGGATAGGAGGGTGTTTTCCTGTTCCTGTATCCCTAGAAACTGATTTTTGAGGGCTTCCGGAGTTACAAGCTTTTTAGCTAAGACCATTTCCCGGTAATAGGATGAAAAAAGACCTTTTACTTCTCCCAGATAATTATTCAGGATTTTAAGGTCCGTGTTTTTAGCTTTCGCGACTCCTCTTGATGGGTTCCAATCTGCAATTTTAACAGATTTCTTCAAAGACATTTCTACTCTGGCTCCGTTGACGTTTATCCTCACATAAACTGGGGCAATTCCGTCTTTTTCTTTGTTCATTCTCAAAATGAAATGAACTCCGAATGTGCTGCTTGATCTCATACACTTAACTTTTAAGGTTTAACATAAACTGATTTGAACTATTTAAGTCCAAACAGGTC
>CAZFQV010000455.1:0-1960 GCA_964521175.1 uncultured Sphingobacterium sp. | reverse complement strand
AACCTTGCATCCGATATATTTTAATCTTATTATTGTTTATGATTCTTAGGTAAGCCCTTTTAAATCAGCTCACTCATCTCAACTTGAACCATAAACAAAGCGAAAAATGATTAAAAAGCTACAGACGCGAAAAGTAAATCTCCGATTTATTATTGCTGTATTTATTTCAGTTTTATTATTGCAATTCAGTAATAAAAGTTTTTCACAACAAAAGTATGAGAGTCTCTTTTACATGGTGGATTCTCCATCATCGTTTAAGAACTTTAAAGAGAACCTGGATCAAATATCGATGGTTTGTCCGCAAACCTTTAGGATTAGTAATTCGGGTGTCATTACTGGCGATATGGATCACCGGGTAATCGAATTAGCAAAGGCAAATAATATTAAGATAGTGCCTCTGATAGCGAATATTACTGCAGGTGGATTTGATCAAAAACAGTTGAGTGCGATTATCTCTGATCCGGTATCCCGTAAGAGATCCATAGAGATGATGTTGACCTACGCTAAGCGGTATAGTCTCGACGGCTGGCAGTTTGATTTGGAAAGCCTGCATATCTCTAATACCAGTAATTTCACTTTATATTTTCAAGAAGCGGCTGATGCTTTTCATAAAGAAGGCCTGGAAATATCCATCGCTTTAGTACATACAACCGAGAATGTGGGCGGACCCTCTGAGTATCATCGATTCTTATATGAGAATGCCAGGGGAGGTCAGGATTTTAAAAAACTAGGCGAGATTAGTGATTTCATAACGATCATGACTTATGATCAGCACAATCGTCGTACTACACCTGGTCCTGTAGCCGGGATTCGATGGATGGAAGATGTCGTTAAATATGTGTTGGGAGAAGGAGTGCCTCCGGAAAAGCTCTCATTGGGGATCCCCTCATATTCCCGCCATTGGTATGCAGAATATAATGAACAGATCGGCGGCTTCTCAAACGCCAAAGGAGCAAGTGTCTCCGATTTACTGGCGCAAAATAATGTTACGCCGGTATGGGATGAAGAAGCGGGCGTTAATTACGCCGTATGGAATAATGATGGAGTATTTGAATATCTTTTTATAGAAGACGAGCGCTCATTAAAAGTAAAATTGGATTTAATGAAAAAGTATAATCTGAGAGGCTTTTCAGTTTGGGTTTTGGGTGGTATAAAACCCGAGTTTTGGAAAATGTTAAAGACTGAAGTGGTAAAAAAATAGAGGATCGTTCGGTATGAACCTTAAATCGCTTTATAGAATGGAATCAACTTAATCCAAATCTGGAGCGAGATATAAATAGAAAGAATCAGGTAATCTTTCAAATTAAGAAATAGATAAGTCATTTAAATGTCTGGAATTTTAAAAAAACCAAAATTATGATTTCAAGAATTATTTTCAGTATTCAGCTCATCTTTGTCTGCTCGGGGGTTTTTGGGCAAACCAGCTCGGAGAATTTATTCTACATGGTGAATTCGCCCTCTTCTTTTGAGAGCTTTAAGGCGAATGTAGATCAAATATCGATTGTATCGCCCCAAACTTTTTTAATAAGTGAGAACGGGGTAATCTCCGGGTCTCTGGATCCTCGAGTATTGGAAATAGCGAAAAACAATAAAATTAAAGTGATGCCTTTAATTGTTAACAAGGGGTTTGATCGGAAGTTGCTACACGATATTGTCTCTAACCCTGTAGCGCGGAAACGTTCAATTGAAATGATGATTGAATATGCGAATAGGTATGGACTAGCTGGTTGGCAGTTCGATTTAGAAGGACTCCATATTTCTGATAAGGATGATTTTACTCTTTATTTTAAAGAAACGGCAGATGCTTTTCACAAAGTTGGCTTAAAGCTATCTGCGGCATTGGTGCACTCAACAGATGTAGTGGGCGGGCCTTCGGAATATCATAGATTTTTGTTTGAGAGTTGGCGTGCCGGTTATTCTTTGAAAGAACTTGCGCAAGCCGGCGACTTTTTGTCTATTA
>CAZFQV010000454.1:0-1960 GCA_964521175.1 uncultured Sphingobacterium sp. | reverse complement strand
GGAGCAAAGGCCATCGCCATGCGATGATCGTCATAAGTATTGACGCGGATAGTTTTACTGAGATCCCGTTCCGAGCAATCCAATTTATAAGTCTGAGTCTTCTCAATAAGTTTGACTCCGATTTTTGCAAGCTCATTCTGCAGCGCTCTCACCCGGTCTGTCTCTTTGATTTTTAAAGTTTCGAGCCCCGTAAAAGTAGCATCGTGCCCCAGCTCAGCACAACAGACGATCACCGTCTGAGCAAGATCGGGACATTCTTTAAAATCAAAAATCTTCCTGAGCAAGGGCTTAGGCTCCTTCTTCAATAAGGCCCCTCCGTTTTTAAACTGAGAGGTGATTCCGAAGTTGGCCATGATTTCGCCGATCTTGCTATCACCCTGAATGCTGTATGCATTTAAGCCGGGAAGAAATAGTTCAGCTTCTTCGGCCAGTGCCGCTATGGCGTACCAATAGGATGCTGCGCTCCAGTCGGGTTCTACAGTAATTACCGATTCATTAAAAGTCTGTTTTGCAATACTGATCACATTGTCGTTCCAGCTATGCCTGATGCCAGCCTGTTCCATCATCGCCAGAGTCATCTCCACATAGGGTCTGGAGGTTAGCTCACCTTCAATGTGTAATTCCAGACCCAGTTCCAGGTTAGGTGCGATAAGCAGCAGAGCGGAGAGGTACTGACTACTGATATCCCCCTTCACCGTAACCTGTGCAGATTTTTGTTTCATAGCACCCTTGATTCGGAGCGGTGGATACCCTTCTTTTTCATCGTAGCGAATATCCGCTCCCAGTGTTTTTAAAGCATCCACAAGTATTGCTATCGGCCGTTCTTTCATCCTCGCTGATCCGGTAAGGAGCACCTCTCCATCCTGTAAGGTATAATATGCGGTCAGGAAACGCATGGCTGTTCCTGCGGGGCCTACGTCAACGGACTGTGTGCCCCTGTTTTCAGCAGCTTGCAAGATCTTGATGAGCGTAACGGTATCAGCAGCTTCAGAGGCATTCTTAATCTGTACCCTCCCCTTACTAAGACTCTGCATGATCAAGGCTCTGTTGCTCTCGCTTTTTGAACCGGTCAATTGGATGGTGCCCGACAGATTTTTTTGTTCAACCGATATTTTTATGCTTGCTGAACTCATTTTTCTTCAACTGCCTGTTTTTCGTTCATGATTTCCGTTTGTTTGCGGATAGATTCACTGTGGATGAGCTCCAGCAGTTTCTCGGTAAAGTTCAGATCCAGCTTCAGAGCACCGGCGAATGCGCTTCTTTTATTAAGGATCTGATCCCAGCGGTTAACTTGGAGGATGGTTACGCCATTGTCGCGTTTGTATTCACCAATCTTCTGAACCACCTGCATCCTTTCGGCGATCTTTTGAATGATCTGATCATCGATCTTATCGATATTTTCCCTCAGAGAGGCTAGTTTATCCGTAAACTCCTTGTTCTTAATCTCCGGTTTACGCATCGTCATATGGTCCATCATCTCTGCAAGGGCGGCAGGGGTGAGCTGTTGCTTGGCATCCGTCCATGCCACAGAAGGATCAAGATGTGATTCGATCATCAACCCCTGCATGTCCAGGTCGAGTGCTTTTTGCGATACATATTGTATTAACTCGCGGTTACCACAAATATGACTAGGGTCATTGATGATGGGTAGCTCAGGACAAAGAGTTTTCAGCTGGATGGCCAGTTCCCACATCGGCTCATTCCGGAATGCTGTTTTTTCATACGATGAGAATCCACGGTGGATAGCCGCCAGCTTAGTGATGCCTGCATTGTTAATACGCTCAAGGGCGCCGATCCATAGCTGGAGATCCGGATTGATCGGGTTTTTAACCATCACCGGGATATCCACGCCTTTTAAGGCATCAGCAATTTCCTGTACGGTAAAGGGATTGACGGTGGAGCGTGCGCCTATCCAGAGGATATCTACACCCGAGGCCAATGCTTCTTCCACATGCTTGGC
>CAZFQV010000453.1:373-1968 GCA_964521175.1 uncultured Sphingobacterium sp. | reverse complement strand
CTCAGTCTACCGAGGTTTCTGAATCTACAGGAAAGTTCGATGTGATTGTCAACGTAAACGGCGGCGGAGTAAAAGGACAGGCAGAAGCCGTTCGTTTAGCTATCGCCAAAGCTATTGTAGAGCTGGATCCAGAGAAAAAGCCTGCATTGAGAGCTAAAGGCATTATGACCCGCGATGACCGGATGGTTGAGCGTAAGAAACCAGGTCGTAAGAAAGCCCGTAAGAAATTTCAATTTAGTAAACGTTAATCTCAGGAGGATCAGACAATGGCAAGAACAACATATCAGGATTTATTGGATGCAGGTGTACACTTTGGTCACCTTACCCGCAAATGGGATCCGAAAATGGCACCGTACATTTTCATGGAGCGCAATGGCATCCACATTATAGATTTAAATAAAACTTTAACAAAATTAGAGGAAGCGGCTGCTGCGATTAAACAAATCGTAAAGTCAGGACGTAAGATTTTATTTGTTTCTACTAAGAAACAGGCTAAAGATATCGTCGCTGAACAGGCTCGCTTGGTAAACATGCCTTATGTAACCGAGCGCTGGCTGGGTGGTATGTTGACTAATTTTGCGACAGTTCGTAAGTCAATCAAGAAGATGTCTAACATCGATAAGATGACTAAAGACGGAACTTTTGATGTACTATCCAAGAAAGAAAAGTTAATGATTCAGCGCGAGCGTATCAAATTGGAATCTCTGTTAGGAGGTATCGCCGATTTGAACCGTCTGCCGGCTGCCCTGTTTATCATCGACGTGAAGAAGGAACATATCTCTGTTTCTGAGGCTATGAAGTTAAATATTCCAACCTTTGCGATGGTGGATACCAATTCCGATCCTTCGCACATCGATTTCCCGATTCCATCGAATGATGATGCAACTAAATCGATAACTCTGATTACTGATGTGATCATGAAAGCGATTCAGGAAGGGCTGGAAGAGCGCAAGCGTGAGAAAGAAGATGAAGCTGAAAAGGAAGCTGCGGCAGCAAAGGCAAAAGTTGATACCGACGGCGAAGCTAAAGAAGAGCCATCAACTCCGGGAAAACGCACCCGCAAGACTGCAGGCGCTGAAGGTGTTGCTGTACCAGCAGAGCCTGAAGCGAAAAGCGAAGACTAATCTCCAAATTAATCCCTGATTCATTCAGGGAGTCCGTCCGCTTTCGCGAGGATGACGATAAAAATTATATTAATAAAATTTACAGGATCACATGCATTGTGATCCTGTATTAAAAAGAAAATAAGATGTCTACTGTACAAATTACAGCCGCAGATGTAAACAAATTACGCCAGCAAACAGGTGCGGGCATGATGGACTGCAAAAAAGCATTAACTGAAGCTAATGGCGATTTTGAAGCGGCTATTGATTACCTGCGCAAAAAAGGCGCAAAAGTTGCTGCCAGTCGCCAGGATCGTGAATCAAACGAAGGGGTCGTTATCGCCAAGACCACGGCCGATGGAAAACGCGGAGTGATCGTAGAATTTAATTGCGAAACCGACTTCGTAGCGAAAAATGCTGATTTCGTAGCTTTCGCTACCAGTATCGCTGACCTTGCTATCGAGAAAAACCCTGCTGCACTGGAAGAACAGC
>CAZFQV010000453.1:0-363 GCA_964521175.1 uncultured Sphingobacterium sp. | reverse complement strand
TTGAGCTGAATGGCGAGAAATTGTCAGACTCAATCATTTCACAAACAGGTAAAATAGGCGAGAAGGTTGGAGTTTCTAAATTTGAGACGGTAACGGGCACCAAGGTGATTGCGTATATCCACGGAAACTACCGTTTAGGGGTGTTGGTTGCTTTAAGCGCTGAGCCTGCTCATGCTGATGAAGTTGGAAAAGACGTAGCCATGCAGATCGCTGCCATGAGTCCGGTTGCTATTGATAAGGGCGACGTCGATTCAAAAACTGTAGAACGCGAGATGGAGATTGCCAAGGACGTGATCCGCGCAGAAGGTAAACCGGAAGAAATGGTCGAAAAGATCGCTGCCGGCAAACTCAACAAGTTCTATA
>CAZFQV010000452.1:0-1972 GCA_964521175.1 uncultured Sphingobacterium sp. | reverse complement strand
CGTTTACAATCGTCTTTCTGTTAGGCCTAAACCCGGCAGACGCACAAGACAAACACCCACCTGGAGATAGCTCAAAGGAAAATCATGTTTCTACAGAAACTGATACCTCAAAATTAGAGCGCAATGGGCTGCATTCCGACAAGCAGGACTTACATAAGCTGAACATCAGCGGATACGTGCAGGCACAATACCAGCGCATTGATAGCGCTGGTGCAGACTCATTTTCAGGTGGAAGTTTTGATGAAGGAGTTAACCAGCGGTTTATGGTTCGGCGAGGAAGAATCAAATTCACTTACAGAGCTGGGAACTTATCCCGGTATGTCATGCAATTTGACGTCACTGAAAAAGGGCTGGGTATTAAAGATATGTATGCCAGGTTCTATGACCCCTGGACTCAGGCTCTATCATTGACAGCAGGTGTGTTTAACCGGCCTTTTGGTTATGAAATCGCCTATTCGTCCAGTATGCGTGAAGCTCCCGAACGGTCGCGGATTTTCCAAACTCTTTTTCCGGACGAACGCGATGTAGGCGTTCAGCTATCCATTCAGGGACCGGAAGCATCCGGCTGGAATTTCTTAAAAGTAGACCTGGGAATGTTCAATGGCAACGGCCCGAACCCTGAAACAGATAGTAAAAAAGATTTTATCGGACATATTGGTTTTAACAAGGCCAGCGAGAACGCACGCTTTAAATTCGATTTTGGCGCATCGTACTACAAAGGCGGAGTTTTACAATCGAACGATAATATCTACCAGATTGAAAACCTGAGCAATCCTCAATTTCATGCATTAACAATTTCGGCTCCCGGCATGTATCGGGGCAAATTTGCAAAAAGAGAGTATACCGGCATAGATGCCCAATTGTACTTGAATTACGCAATAGGTTCCAGCTCCTTAAAGATGGAATATATTCAGGGAGTTCAAGCCGGATCAGCTTCTTCTTCGAAAAGTCCGAAGGCTAAACCAAGCGGTGACACCTATTTGCGTGAATTTAAGGGAGGATATATAAATTTTGTACAAGGGATTTATGCCGTTCCTCTTTCTTTGGTTGCCAAATACGATTGGTATGATCCTAACAAGAACGCCTCCGGCGATGATATTAATTCAGCAAACCGATTTGGCGGAGCTGATATTAAATACGCCACCTTAGGTTTCGGTTTACTCTATCAATATGATCCAAATATTCGATTTACGACCTATTACGATTTAGTTTCAAATGAAACGACTTCCAACTTAGCCGGTTACAGCCAGGATTTTAAGGATGACGTAATTACGTTCAGAATCCAATATAAATTCTAATTAAAAATCGACCTAAACCTATTAATAATGAGAAAAGTAATAATCGTAATCCTTAGTTTATTTGCAGGTCTTAATTCCGCTTGCTCAAACCCAGATCAGGAAAATAGCAATAAAAAAAATATCGGAATAAATATTAAGGGAAGTGACACGATCCTGCCTCTCACCCAAAAAGAAGCAGAAGTTTATGGGAATAAAAACAAAGATTCTAGAATAACGATCACCGGAGGCGGAAGCGGCATCGGTTTTACAGCACTAATCGATGAGAACACAGACATTGCTATGGCTTCTAGAAAAATCAAATTAGATGAACGCATAACCTTAGAAAAAGACGGAAAAGATTTCAAAGAGCTTGTCATTGCGCATGACGCATTAGCCGTAATTGTAAACCCATCCAATGCCGTAAATCAACTTACACGCGAACAACTGGAAGGTATTTTTACAGGCCATATTAATAACTGGAAAGATGTAGGGGGAGAAGATTTAAAAATCGTCGTATATAGTCGGGAATCCAGCTCCGGAACATATGAGTTTTTCAAAGAACATGTATTAAATAAAAAGAATTATGAAAACAATATATTAAGATTGCCGGGGACAGGAAGAATTATTGAATCAATACGCAAGACTAAAGAGGCAGTTGCTTATTTTGGATTAAAAAAAAAAAAAAAAAATGTGAA
>CAZFQV010000451.1:0-1977 GCA_964521175.1 uncultured Sphingobacterium sp. | reverse complement strand
TCAAGAGTTCATGACCCGGTTTCCTGAATCGGACACGAACGATCTCCGTCAGGATGAGGATGTAATGGATACCTGGTTCTCTTCCTGGCTATGGCCGATTTCGGTGTTCGATGGCTTTAAAGATCCTGACAATGCTGACATCAACTATTATTATCCGACGAATGATCTGGTCACTGCTCCGGAGATCCTTTTCTTTTGGGTGGCAAGGATGATCATCGCCGGCCATGAGTTCCGCGGCCAGGCGCCTTTTAAGAACGTTTACCTGACGGGTATTGTAAGGGATAAACTGGGCAGGAAAATGTCAAAATCCCTGGGTAACTCTCCCGATCCGCTGGACCTGATTGAACGGTACGGTGCTGATGGAGTTCGCGTAAGCATGATGCTTTACTCCCCGGCCGGAAACGACCTGATGTTCGACGAGGCCTATAGCGAGCAGGGCAGGAATTTTGCCAACAAAATATGGAATGCCTTCCGACTGGTAAAAGGCTGGGAGGTAGATCCTGAATTGGCCAACCCCAACCGACAGGCGATTGAGTGGTTTGATTCGGCCTTTAATCAGGCGCTTCTTGATATTGAAGCCAACTATGATCAATACCGGCTCTCGGAAGCACTGATGGGGATTTATAAGCTGGTTTGGGATGACTTTTGTGCCTGGTATCTGGAGATGGTTAAACCCGCTTATCAGCAGCCCGTCGATGCGGTCACCTATCGGGCAACGATTGATTATTTTGAGAAAATACTGAAGCTGCTTCATCCATTTATGCCGTTTTTGACCGAAGACTTATGGCATGAAGATATCTTTGGTCTGCGTGGAGAGCTGGATTGTTGTATCGTAGCACCATACCCGGAGGCCGGCGATATTGACCGCCAGTTGCTGGCGGAGGTGGATGTGATCAGACAGGTGATTGCCGAGGTAAGGAACATCAGAAATAATAAGCAGATATCTCCAAAGGAGGCACTTCCCGTTGGTATACGGGTGAATTCTGAACTTGATTATAGCTCTTACCAAACGATTATCACCAAACTGGCGAATGTAAGCGAGATAGACCTTACTCCACAAAATGTTGGAGGAGCTATTGCTTTTATCGTCGGCAACGATGAATTTTTCATCAGGCTTGCTGATCATATTGACCCTGCTGCTGAGAAAGAACGCTTGGAAAAAGAAATTGTGTACATGAAAGGCTTCTTGAGATCAGTAGAGGCGAAGCTTTCCAATGAGCGCTTTGTTCAGAATGCGAAAGCGGAGATTGTAGAGAACGAGCAACGTAAAAAAGCAGACGCTTTGTCGAAGATAAGCATGCTGGAAAATAGCATCAAAGCACTGGATGAATAGGCGAACGCTATTGTTTTTTTGTTGAGATATGGTGTAATACCATCCTGAGCAATTCATCAGGAATGAATGGTTTAACGATAATATCATTCATGCCGATCTTCTTCACTTTTTCATCAACTTCTTTCGCCAGGCTGGCGGTAAGCGCAATTATCGGGATACTAATACTGTTATCGCGCATCTTTTCCGCAGCTTCATAGCCATTCATGACCGGCATATGTAGATCGATAAGCACAATCTGATGTACAGAGGGATCTACTTTGGCAAGGGCATCTAATCCGTTCGTTGCCACGTCGATGATGGCACCCCATCTTTCAAGAAATCGCTGAGCCACCAGTACGTTCATTGGATTGTCTTCCACAAGAAGTATATGAACACCTTGTAAAGCGTTATTGCTGGCTTCGGGAGTACTTATTTTGGATGCAATTGAGGTATTCAGCTTGCTGCCTTTTTCGAAGGTTTGAGTGAAATAAAATAATGATCCTTTTCCTTCCTCGCTACTGAGTTTCAACTCTGAATTCTGTAACTCCAATATCTTTTTACTGATAGAAAGCCCCAGTCCGGTGCCACCGAACCCTCTGGAGATGGAAGAATCGGCCTGGGTGAATCTTTCAAAAATCAGGGTTTGCTTTTCGGGAGATATTCCG
>CAZFQV010000450.1:0-1979 GCA_964521175.1 uncultured Sphingobacterium sp. | reverse complement strand
GATCTTATGCTGCTTTTGGAGCGGCGGGAAATGCCATCCGTTGAGGAGCTTGCTCAGCCTGAAGTCCGACTTGCCGGGCTAAGGATTAATCCTCTCTATAGGGGTCAATCCCGTGCCCAGAGCTTTACAGCAATAAGACTGAAGAACCTCAGTACCGGCACAGAAAATCCCTTTATTGGTCTCCCGCCGAATCCCATCATCGGCGATATCACCTGGTCGCCCGAGGAAGATAAAATTGCTTTTACCCTAACGACACCTTCAGGGGTTGAGTTATGGATAGCGGACTTAAAAACGTTGGAAGCGAGGCGCCTCGGCAATCTTTATCTTAATGATACTTATGGAAAACCATTTATATGGGTACCTGATGGGGGAGCTTTGCTTGCTAAATTTGTAGACAGCACTCGAAAAGAACTGGCCGAACGATCCCTCACACCATCGGGTCCGGTAATTCGCGAAAGCCTTAGTAAAGCTGCGCCTGCTCCTACCTACCAGGATCTGCTAAAAAACCCTGATGATGAACTGGCATTTGAGTATTATTTCACGTCGGCACTAAAAAAAATAGATCTCAACGGACAAGTAACAGATTTTGCTGATCCGGCTATTTTCAGGTCGTTCGAATACTCGCCGGATGGACAATATGTCCTTATGTCTATTATTACACGACCCTATTCATATCTCGTCCCCATCCACCTGTTCCCCTTTACTACCTCAATTTATAATAAACAGGGTAAGCTGGTAAAAAAAATCTATGACGCCCCCTTGGCGGAAAATATTCCTGCTGGTTTTGACGGAGTACCGACAGGGCCACGAGAGTTTGGCTGGCGTTCTGATAAGCCCGCAGTAGTATACTGGGTTGAGGCCCAGGATAACGGAAATCCTGATCAGCAAGCAAGTGTCAGAGACCTCATTTTCACCCAAGCAGCCCCATTCAATCTCAATCCATACCGCCTGGCCTCTTGTTATTACCGCTTTAGTTCCATATTGTGGGGCGACGATAAGCTGGCTATTGTGACCGAAAGGTGGTGGCGTACCCGATCTGAGCGCCGGGTTTTCATTAAGCCTTCCAACGAAACTTTCCGGGTCAATTTGTTTGACCGCTATTTTGAAGATCGATATAGTGATCCCGGTGTTTTCGTGATGCAGAAAAATCAGTTCAACCGGCCTGTATTGTTAACTGACTTCAATGCATTAAAAAGAATGGGGGACCAGGATAATGTCAACATCTTTACCTTCAGTGAGGGAGCATCTCCTCAAGGCGATCAGCCATTCATCTTAAAGTTCAATATTAAAACTAAAATCCGTGATACTCTTTTCCAATCGCAAGCACCGTATTATGAACGACCGCTATTCTTTAACAACGGCAAATCTATCCTCATCAGTCGCGAGTCGACCGACACGGTAATGAATTACTACAAAGTGACCCTGGACGATCAGAAATATGAGCAGATCACTAATTTTAAAAACCCTTATCCTGCACTGAATGGAGTTAAAAAGCAAAGGATACGTTATACCCGGCTCGATGGGGTCAATCTGGGCGGTACTTTATATCTGCCCAAAGACTATGAAACGGGCACTCTCCCTGTACTAATATGGGCATACCCAAAGGAATTTAAGACCCTGGCTGCAGCAAACGAGGTAAAAGGATCACCCTATCAATTTACCACACTTAGCTGGGGATCACCGATTTATTGGGTAACGCGCGGTTATGCAGTGCTAGACAATGCCGATATGCCCGTGATAGGCGAAAGTAATAAAAGGCCTAACGATACTTTTGTGGAACAGATCAGATATAACGCAGAAGCAGCGATTAATCATCTGATAAAGATTGGGATTGCCGACGCAGATCGCATCGCTGTGGGCGGCCATTCATATGGCGCATTTATGGCTGTCAATCTACTCGCTCATACCGACCTGTTTGCTGCCGGAATAGCGCGTAGCGGAGCCTATAACCGCAGTCTTACTCCTTTCGGTTTTCAAGC
>CAZFQV010000449.1:0-1986 GCA_964521175.1 uncultured Sphingobacterium sp. | reverse complement strand
CCCTCGTTCTTAGCTCATATTACGCTCGAACTAATGCTAGACCGTCTCTTGCTCACAGAGGGCGTCGTAAATCCTGACGAGCTCTACTCAAAACTTAGAGAATCTGACAGAACTGCTCTTCAAAATTTCCTGGTGATCAGCAGACTTACCGATCCGGCATTTTTCCTAAATTTCTTCGATGGCTTTATGAAATCGGCTTATCTGAATAATTACAGAGACACCTCGCAGATGGTATACGCTTTAAACCGGATCTGTATGCGTGTATGGCCTGAATCAATGACTGAGGCCGAGTTGCTCCAGTTAGGCCGTATCATCCTGGGTTACTATCAAAAACTGAAAGAATGCTACATGGAAATTTTTGAAGAAATTGGGGCTGAAATTGACCAATGAAAAAACTAATTTCGCTAAATGTCACTTTTCCAGATTAAAGAACAGATAGATTCACTTGTCAGGGAGCTCAATGAGCAAAACTACAGATATTATGTGCTTGCACAACCAGTAATCTCTGATTTCGAGTTTGATAAAAAATTAAAAGAATTATCTGCACTCGAGAAACAATATCCTGAATACCTGGATCCTGATTCGCCAACCCAAAAAGTGGGGGGTGATATTACCAGGGAGTTTAAGACGGTGAAACATAGATGGCCGATGCTATCGCTTGGGAATACGTACAGTGAGCAGGAACTTCAGGATTTTGATGAACGCGTCCGCAAGTCATTGGGTGATGATTTCGAATATGTTTGCGAGCTCAAATTCGATGGCTTATCAATCAGCTTGACCTATGAGAATGGCAAGTTGCTAAGGGCCGTCACCCGTGGCGACGGCACCCAGGGTGATGATGTCACGACCAATGCAAAAACTATACAGGGTATACCAAAGAGTCTTAAGGGAAGCGGCTATCCGGAGATATTTGAAATCAGAGGTGAAGTTTTTATGCACAAACCGGCATTCGAAAGGCTAAACCAGGAAAGACTCGAGAATGATGAGTTGCCCTATGCCAACCCCCGGAATTTCGCTTCAGGAACCCTGAAGATGCAAGACTCCGCCGAGGTGGCAAAAAGACCTCTCGATTGTTTTCTCTATTTTCTATATACTGAAAAACAGCTCTATAAGACTCATTGGGAAAGTCTCGGGGCGGTAAAAAAATGGGGCTTTCATATATGTGAACATAACAGACTTTGCAGAAATATAGACGAAGTGCTGGATTTCATCCATTTATGGGAAGATAAGCGGTTCGGGCTAAGCTACGATATTGACGGCATCGTGCTCAAAGTAAATAATTATAGTCAGCAGCAGGAGCTTGGGTTTACAGCCAAATCTCCCCGCTGGGCTATTGCTTACAAATACAAGGCTCAGGAAGTTGAAACCCTGCTCGAAAAGGTGAGCTACCAGGTAGGGCGAACCGGAGCGGTAACACCTGTTGCCAACCTGAAACCTGTTCTGCTCGCCGGAACTACAGTAAAGAGGGCTACCTTGCATAATGCCAATGAAATCGTCAGGCTAGATCTCCATGAAGATGACACCGTGCTGGTGGAAAAGGGAGGGGAGATCATTCCAAAGATTATCGCGGTGAATAAGAGTAAGCGGAAGCCAAATGCTCAGGCGATTATCTATCCGGAAGATTGTCCGGAATGCGGCAGCAGACTGGTACGTAAAGAAGGCGAAGCGGTGCATTACTGTCCGAATGACGAAGGCTGTCCACCCCAAATTATTGGAAAAATGCAGCACTTCATCAGTCGCAGGGCAATGAATATTGAGGGTATCGGGCAAGAGACCATTGCGAGTTTCTACAAAGAAGGCTTTATTAAACATATAAGTGATCTTTATACCCTTCATGAAAAGGAGGAACAATTGAAACGGCTCGATCGATTTGGGGAAAAGTCGATATCCAACATGCTGGAAGGCATCGAAAAATCCAAACAGATGCCTTTCGAGAAAGTGTTGTTCGGATTGGGCATACGATATGTCGGAGAAACGGTAGCTAAA
>CAZFQV010000448.1:0-1998 GCA_964521175.1 uncultured Sphingobacterium sp. | reverse complement strand
TAATAGTTATCGCTTGCAAGTACTATCAGATAAAACTAGCTTAGGAAAGGCAAAGGAAGTAAAAAACGAGTTGGATAAATTCAAAGTGACTTCTGGATTTATTGAAGTTGAAGGGGGAACACCTTTCCTAAAAATGGCAAGTAAAAATTGGAATTTTTTATATGAAGGAGAGGATTTTGAGGTTTCGCTACTTGGTAATGTAAACTGGATTGATAAGGATCAAGCTACAAACAAACTGATTAAGTAATATAATCTCAAAAGCATACGCTTGTGAGTGGTAAGATTCTTGCATTCTAACTGCGTGATCAGTTCAAAATCTGCGAAGATATAATATAATTATATTAGAGATTTGATGGATTATAACTTTAAGAAAATCAAGGGCAGTATCGAAAAATCGTTTGTATGTAATTATATATCACATCGGTCATAACAAAAATATGGATTTAATGAAAGGAAAAGAATCTAAATGCGGGTCTCAAACTGTATATCGAAAACACAATTTGAAAGCTTCCAGCTCCCATGAAGATGCTAATGAAGCTGACGCAAAAGAGATGGCTGCTCAGTCGTCGGTTGAACATCTCCAAAATGTCAATACCCTGATCCACACACTATTTGCAGACGAACTCAGAAGGCCAATGAATAAAAAATTAAGATTCAGATAGCGTATTAATCCAATAAAGAATCTCCCGTGCCAAAGATCTTGCTGACATAGAGGAATTGGAACGGATAAATAAGCACAGAGATCAATCCGGATTGCACATTCCATAAATATATTTTATATTTGTAAAACGTAAATATATTATATGGCAACTTTTACCAGTTCCCTGCCCGATGGGCTCCTCAACCTGCTTGAAGAAAAAGCAAAAGAACTTTCATTGCCCAAAAATAAGCTGATCGAACAGGCGCTCCGGCTCTACCTTGATCATCTTAACCGGGCTGCCTATATCCGTTCGTATAAACAAATGGCTGAGGACGCCGATCTGCTGATTATAGCCGAAGAAGGCCTGTCGGATTATTTAAAGCAGTTGGAAGATGAAGCAGGGTGAGCTATGGTATGCGGATCTTAACCCCGTTATAGGAAGTGAACAAGCAGGAATCCGCCCGGTGGTGATTGTGAGTGGAGATCTTGCGAATACTTATTTAAAGACGGTGATCTGCTGTCCCCTTACCACAAAGATCAAACGGTATAAAGGCAATGTAATACTGGAGCCAAATACTTCGAATAAGCTTCAGGTGCTTTCTGAAATTCTTACCTTCCATATTCGTTCCGTTTCTAAAGAACGCCTGGTTCGTAGAATAGGGATAATATCTGTCGATGAGCTGAAGCAGATCAAAAACGGCTTTGACGATATCTGGAGGTATTGATAATATAACTTTTCAGGAGGTGGTGCTTTAGGTTTCAGCTCCCATGGCTTTGAGATACCATCTGGAAAGAGGCCCGCAGGCCTCTTTCATATAATTGATGTTATCGCGGATGATCAATAATGCCTGGCGCTCATCAGGGCCGGCTCGGAATACTTATTAATCCCGGAGATCAAGTATGAAATTTTTTATTTTCAAGGTTAATGAGTATCTTTAATAGATAACCTGTACATATACAGGCAAATAGGAAATATGATTAAGAGAACGCTCCTTTTCAGTAACCCGGCCTATATTAGTCTTCAGCAGGATCAGTTATTAATCAAACTTCCCTATTTGAAAGATTTGGGCGAAAAGGAATCGCAGAAAACTGTGCCGATCGAAGACATTGGGATCGTGCTTCTCGACCATCAGCAGATCACCGTCACTCATGGCTGTATGGCCGCCCTGCTGAAAAACAATGCTGCCATCATTACCTGTGATCATACCCACCACCCAACCGGAATGATGCTGCCTATCGATGGTCATGATACGCAAAGCGAGCGATTTCGTTATCAGATTGACGCATCGCAGCCGCTAAAAAAGCAGCTCTGGCAGCAAACGGTACAGGCCAAAATACTGAATCAGGCAGCGGTATTA
>CAZFQV010000447.1:0-2004 GCA_964521175.1 uncultured Sphingobacterium sp. | reverse complement strand
TCGCCTCAAAGGTATCACCTAGTAATGAGCCCTGCTTGTTGGGGTGGCTAAGAACACGGCTGTCAAATTCAATCAGTTCATCTATTCCGAGATGTCTGGCCAACTGGTTGAGGTTAGAGCGGCTTACAATTTTCGAGCGCATCTCCGTGAGAAAGCCTTCATCTTTATAAGGGTACAGTTTGAAGAGTAATTCCGCTACTACTGCACCAAGAATTGCATCCCCCAGAAATTCCAGCCTTTCGTTGCTGTTTTTAGTCCCGTTCTTTAATTCGACAGCAACAGAACGATGCCTGAATGCCATTCTGTAAAGACGCAGGTTCCCTGGTACGAAGCCGAGTAGGTTATTAAGCGCCCGGATGAATTCTTTATCGGGGGAAAAATACAGTCTGTAAATTCTGGAAAAGGGCATTAATAAATATGAAGCGGATTAGCAATAACTAATATACACGTTTATATAATCCGTAAGTATATAATTTCAACAGATATGAATCCTATGCCTTATATTTTTTAAATATAACAGAGGCATTGTGTCCTCCGAATCCGAAGGTATTCGATAAGGCTGCGTTTACGACACGTTTTTGGGCCTTGTTAAATGTAAAATTTAACCTTGGATCGAACGCCGGATCATCGGTAAAATGGTTAATCGTTGGGGGGACAATATCATTTTTAACCGCAAGTATTACTGCAATAGCTTCTACAGCGCCAGCGGCACCCAGTAAATGGCCGGTCATTGATTTTGTAGAACTGATATTAAGTTTAAAAGCGTCGTCTTTAAATAGGTCGACTATCGCTTTCACCTCGCTGATATCGCCGAGTGGGGTTGAAGTACCGTGAACGTTGATGTAATCGATATCAGAAGTGGCCAGATGTGCATCGCGTAAGGCATTGGTCATTACGAGCCTGGCTCCCAGTCCTTCCGGATGGGGTGCGGTGATATGGTTGGCGGCTGCACTCATTCCACCACCTACAAGCTCGGCGTAGATTTTGGCGCCGCGAGCTTTCGCATGTTCCAGTTCTTCCAGGATAATACTGCCTGCGCCTTCGCCGGCCACAAATCCGTCCCGGTCTTTGTCGAACGGTCTGGATGCAGTTTGCGGATCGTCATTTCGGGTTGAAAGCGCATGCATGGCATTGAAGCCTCCCATGCCAGCTTCGTTGATAATGGCTTCAGAGCCTCCGGAGACGATGATATCGGCCATGCCCAGGCGCAGATAATTAAAAGAGTCGATCAGTGCATTTGTGGAAGAAGCACATGCGGAAACGGTAGAGAAGTTTGGCCCGCGCAAACCATGTCTCATCGAGATATGACCGGGAGCAATATCCAGGATCATCTTGGGGATGAAGAATGGATTAAAACGGGGTGTGCCATCGCCATGAGCGAAATTAACCACCTCATCTGTGAAGGTCTTGAGCCCGCCGATGCCTGAACCCCAGATCACGCCGATACGGTTGGTATCGAGCTTTTCGAAGTCAAGCCCTGCATCCTTTATGGCTTCGTCGGATGCCACGATTGCATAACGTACAAATGGGTCGAGTTTACGAACCTCCTTTTTATCCATAAAATCTTCCGGATTGAAGTTTTTCACTTCACAGGCAAATTTTGTGCGGAATTTTTCGGGATCGTAATGAGTGATAGGAGCGGCGCCGCTTACCCCGTTGGTGAGGTTGTCCCAATATTCGGGTACAGTATTCCCAATCGGAGTAAGCGCACCTAATCCTGTAACTACAACTCTTTTAAGCTCCATTTATATGAGGGTGTCGTAAATTATTTTACGTTCTTTTCTAAATAAGCAATGGCTTGGCCTACAGTGCCGATTGTTTCGGCTTGGTCATCAGGGATGGCGACGTTGAATTCTTTCTCAAACTCCATGATTAACTCCACGGTGTCTAATGAATCAGCACCAAGATCATTGGTGAAAGATGCCTCTGGTGTAACCTCACTTTCGTCAACACCTAATTTTTCAACGATAATTGCTTTAACTCTTGAAGCGATATCAGACATGG
>CAZFQV010000446.1:0-2027 GCA_964521175.1 uncultured Sphingobacterium sp. | reverse complement strand
CAAATAAGCCCGCCTCCATACATGAAATTATATATACGGAAGAGAACAGGCTGGTAACACCTGATAAAGAATTGAATCGGGTTTTAGGAGGGGGCATCGTCAGCGGGTCAATTATCCTGATAGGCGGCGAACCAGGAATCGGTAAATCCACGCTCATGCTACAGGTAGCCCTTAATCTGCCAGGATTAAAGGTCCTTTATATCTCCGGGGAAGAAAGTGAACAGCAGATAAAAATGAGAGCTGAGCGTCTGCTTAATCTGCCATCTAAAGGCGGGCAGCTTGTCAAAACTGCCGATACTTATATTCTCACCGAAACTGCAACTCAGAATATTTTCAAGCAGATCGAAATCCTTGAACCTGACATCGTGGTTGTAGATTCTATCCAGACATTACATTCGGCCCATATTGAGTCTACACCGGGCAGCGTTTCTCAGGTGCGGGAATGCACTGCCGAATTGCTCCGTTTCGCCAAAGAAAGCGGAACGCCAGTGTTTCTTATCGGGCATATTACGAAAGACGGGATGATTGCAGGCCCGAAAATTCTGGAGCATATGGTGGATACCGTTTTGCAGTTTGAAGGCGACAGGAATCATGTCTATCGGATATTGAGAGCGGTTAAAAATAGATTTGGTTCGGCATCAGAATTGGGAATTTATGAGATGCTGGGTAGCGGTTTAAGAGAGGTTTCCAACCCCTCAGAGATTTTGTTGTCGCAGCGGGAAGAACCCCTCAGTGGGATCTCTATTTCTGTCATTCTGGAGGGCCTTAGGCCGATGCTAATTGAAACCCAGGCACTTGTTAGCGTTTCTGCTTATGGAACGCCTCAGCGCTCAGCTACGGGCTTTGATACGAAGCGAATGAATATGCTGCTCGCTGTTTTGGAAAAACGATGTGGATTTAAGTTGAGCACTCAGGATGTTTTCCTTAATATCGCCGGTGGCTTGCGGGTCGAAGACCCGGCGATTGATCTTTCGGTAGTGGTGGCAATCATCTCTTCTCATGAGAATATGCCGATAGATTCTAAGGCATGCTTTGCCGCTGAAGTGGGACTGTCGGGAGAGATCAGGGCTGTAAACCGTATCGAACAGCGTATCGCCGAGGCGGAGAAATTAGGTTTTGAAAAGATATTTATCTCAAAGTATAATCTCCCATCAGGAAAAACCGTAACTGATGATCCGAACTGGCGGAAATATAAGATTGAGATTAATACGGTGGCAAAAGTAGAAGAGGTATTTAACGCGCTATTTGGCTGATAATAAAAGAGAGCGAAGAATAGCATGTTGATTGTCCTCTGGCAGACTTCACTATTCTTTGCTCTCTTTCGTGCCTATTTCGAAAGATACATTGACTTGGCTTTATACAAATCTCTGAAATATGGATCTTCCAGAGATTCTATAAATCTTATCGA
Source organism: uncultured Sphingobacterium sp. (assembly GCA_964521175.1). GTDB lineage: Bacteria > Bacteroidota > Bacteroidia > Sphingobacteriales > Sphingobacteriaceae > Daejeonella. The sequence goes on along the minus strand of CAZFQV010000446.1, from coordinate 619 downwards.
CTCCCCGGTTGATTTCATTTCAGGTCCCAATTGTTTTTCAACCTCAGGGAACTTGTCGAAAGAAAATACCGGTTCTTTTATTGCGTAACCTTTTAGCTTACGTTCAATAGTAAAATCCTTTAATTTCTTTACCCCCAGCATAATCTTGGCAGCGATATTAATATAAGGTACATCGTAAGCCTTAGCGATAAAAGGAACCGTACGCGATGCGCGGGGATTTGCCTCAATCACGTAGACCTTGTCATCTTTGATGGCGAATTGTATGTTTAATAGTCCGCGGACATTCAGCGCCTTGGCTATGCGTTTACTATATTCTGTCATGTCGGCTTTTACTGCTTCAGACAGACTGAAAGGAGGTAATACGGCGTAAGAGTCCCCGGAGTGAATACCGGCCGGCTCAATATGCTCCATCAGACCTATAATGTGCACATCCTCTCCATCGCATATCGAATCCGATTCTGTTTCCTCTGCACGATCCAGGAAGTGATCTATTAATACACGATTACCGGGTAGATTCTTCAATAATTTCACTACAGCATTTTCGAGATCTTCATCATTAATAACGATACTCATGCCTTGTCCTCCAAGTACATAACTAGGACGAACAAGTACCGGATAG
>CAZFQV010000445.1:0-2028 GCA_964521175.1 uncultured Sphingobacterium sp. | reverse complement strand
CATCGATCTTTTTCAGATAGCTGTCCCTGTTGATCTGAGGATTGTTGAGCTTTAATTTCTTTTTCCATTCTATAGAAAGTTTGTTTACGGCGATGTTACGCTCTCCTGGATTCGGATGGGTCGAGAGGAAGTCGGGAAGGGCAGCACCTTCGGTGCCGGCACTTTCCCGTTGCAAAGTGTTAAAAAAATTAGCCATCTCATGGGCATCATATCCGATTTTTGAGGAATATTCCACACCTAGCTCATCCGATTGTCTTTCCGCATCTCGACCGAATTTCAGGAAGAGTATACCTAAGCCTTGAGAAAGAGGCTCAGCAAATTCCGCCATTTGTGGAATGAGAATCATGCTGCCGATGAGTCCAACCTGACCTAAAACTGCTTTGGCCTGTTGTGAGACTGTATGACGTGCAGTAATGTGACCTATTTCATGGCCCAGAACGCCTGCAAATTCAGCTTCATTATTAAAGTGTGCCATAATGCCACGAGTGAAGTATACGTATCCACCTGGCACAGCGAAAGCGTTAATCACGTCGGAATCTACAATCTTGAATTCATATTGCAGTTTCGGCCGATGAGAAATGGCGGCCATGGCGTTTCCCTTCTGAGTTATAAAGTCCTGTAATGTCTTATCCTCGTAAAGACCATATTGTGCAATGATTTGCGGATCCGCTTCTCTGCCCATTGCGATTTCCTGTTGCTCAGAGATGAGTACAAGTTGTTTTTTCCCGGTTACCGGGTTTATGGCGCAGGCGTTTACAAAAAATAATGAAGCACTGATCAGAGCAAAATTAAAGTATCGTTTCATTTTTAAATGATCATAAGAGGCGAAATTACCAATATGAATCTAAACACCATTTAGATGAGGATGTTTTAAGCATGCGGAGAAGACAGGTTGAGAGAGTCTCGTTAGGCAAGGCCTGAAGTCTGGCATGTAGGGGAGAGCTTGTCTTATATTTATTGCGGGAACTTTATGCGGGCAGTCTCTGACCATGGGAATATAGACCTAAGATTTAAGGTGAACGGCTGTTTGTCTCACAGTTCTCTAATCCAGATATTTCGAAAGCTTATTGGTTCGCTGGGGTCACCATGGTCCTGTAATTTGATCGGTGTCGGGCCATGCTTTTTGTAAAATGGTGCTCCAATATAGACGGTTTCTCCCTTGAGTTCAATATTATTCTGAACCAGTATATTATTATGTAACACCGTAACTCTTGCCGGCGACTTCAAGGTTCCATCGTCATTGAACATCGGCGCTATCCATACCACGTCGTAAGTTTGCCATTCTCCTGGTTTACGGGATGCATTGACTAAAGGAACAAATTGCTTATAAATGCTCCCCGCCTGTCCGTTACTATATGTGCTGTTATTATATGAGTCGAGAATCTGTAATTCATATCCGCCATCGCCGCTACCAGTTGATGCCAGGAAAAGTCCACTATTTCCGCGTGCCTGGCCTTCACCGCTAATGTTTGCAGGGATCATCCATTCAAGGTGGAGTTGATAGTTGTCGAACGACTTTTTCGTCTGGATATTACCTGTGCCTTTTTTTACGGTAAACATATTATTGGAAACAGTCCATTGGGCAGGAGAACCGTCTTTTACAGTAATCCATTCTTCGAGATTTTTACCATCGAAGAGGACGATAGCGTCAGAGGGGGCATGTGCCGGGCTAGTCTCAGCATTTACTACCGCGGGTACCGGTGTCCATACTTCAGTGGCTTTGGGATCTTTACTTTGCGCAAGTGAAACGGCCGCCACGGCGCTTAATGCAGCGGTAAGAAAAACAACAGACTTCATATTTTTAGTATTGAGCATACAAGATAAGGAAAGAGAATACTATGATCAAAATACTTTATTTTTGCTTCATGGGTAAAATCAGACAGAAAGTAAGTTTGGAAGGTATGCGTTTCTTTGCGTATCATGGATTTTATCCTGAAGAGCAGATTCTCGGCGCAGAGTTTATGGTAGACGTGGATACCGAACTCGAAGTATTTTCGGGAGGGGACGATGATATATCCAATACTGTAA
>CAZFQV010000444.1:0-2038 GCA_964521175.1 uncultured Sphingobacterium sp. | reverse complement strand
CCTTCGAGCTCATAAAAACCCATTTCGCTGAACAAGCGACAGTTTGCAATGTGCATAAGCTCTTCTTTCTGTCTTTTGCTGAATTTAGCGGGCCCCTTGCCAAGCTCCTGAACTCCGATAAGAAAAAGCATTACTTTCATATCCGGTAATTCTGAATCGAAATCTCGTGCTATCTGCTTCTGTAAAGCCTCCCATTTAATATTTATTTCCGAGGGTGTCATTATTTGATATTCTATAAAATTAGGTATATGACGCAATATACCACGATAAATCTATACCTGCTTTAGTATATTTGTTCATGCATAAACCAATCAATACAGCATTGCTGGCCTACGGAATGTCTGGCAAGATCTTTCATGCGCCGTTTATAAATCTTCATCCAGGATTTCATTTTGAAGGCGTCTTTGAACACCGCAATAAGCGGGTAAAGGCCGACTATCCGGAGGTACAAAGTTATAATTCCTTACAGGAAGTTCTTGACAATGATCAAATAGAACTGATTGTCGTGAACACACCCAATAACCTACATGTAGACCACGTCAGGCGAGCCCTTCAGGCAGGTAAACATGTGTTAGCGGAAAAACCTTTTGCTCCCACGGCCAAGGAAGCGGCGGAGCTGTTTGACCTTGGCCGACAAGTAGGAAAAAAAGTTATGGTTTATCAGAACCGTCGTTTTTCAAGTGATTTCTTAGTCACCAGAGAGATCATCAACAGCGGAAAGCTGGGTAAAATTATCGAAATGTACCTGCGTTATGATCGGTACAGGGCAGAAATAGGGCCTAAATCCTTTAAGGAAAACCCTTTTCCGGCAAGTGGTATCGTCTATGATCTGGCAGCTCACCTGTTAGACCAGGCAATTTGCCTGATGGGAAAACCTGAGTCCTACCGTAAAATTACAGGTAATTATCGTAAGGACTCCAAAGTGGATGACTATGGACATATCCATCTGGTATATCCAGATAAGCAAAATGTGTTTGTGACGACAAGTATGCTGGTAGCTGACCCGCTGCCCGGTATAGTTATTCATGGCACAAAGGGCTCATTCATTAAATCTTTCTGCGATACGCAGGAGGATCAACTTATTGCTGGAATGAAGCCGGAAGATAAAGATTTCGGGAAAGAGCATTTTGGGAAAGAAGGAAGATTAACTACAGTCAGTGAAAGCGGCGAGCGGCAAGTCGAGATGATCCCTGGCAAAAAGGGAAAATATATTGATCTTTTCGACGCAGTTTACAATACTATAAGAAATGACGCGGATTTCCCGATAAAGGAACATCAAGTTCTGACCCAACTGGAAATTCTTGAAAGTAAACCGGAAATCTGACATTCACAGTACGTCAAATTGTTACACCTATTTATTTTATGGATTATTTTTTTTATATACATTTGGGCTTAACATATGAAAGGTATAAAAAGGCCTATAAGTATTTTGCTATCAGTACTTTTACTGATAAGCTTCTCTGTTACTCTCATTCCACTGGATTTTCTCCACAATCACAAGAGTGTCACGACGACTTGTGTAAAAGACGGGACAAAGTCCGCTTGTAACCATAAGTTACACGTCACCAAGAAAGCAGACTTTTGCTGGGCCTGCGCTGTTCATTATGACAAGACCTTCACGATAACAAGCTATTTTGAAAAGCTAAGAGTTTCTCCTGGATTGTCTCTGGTTATCAATAACAAAACAGTTTCTTATTTTATTGAGCGCTTGTTTATTGGTCTAAGGGGGCCTCCTGTAGAATAAGTATTCATCCCACCCTATTATTCATGACCATTCTTTTCAGAAGGTCTCTTTATTCATTTTCTTTATTCAATACAAATGAAACGTTTAGTTGTCTACCTGTTTTTGTTATGTCCGGCCACGGTGGTGTTTGCAGATGAGCTTTCAGTTGGAGGATGGGTGATCGATGCCCAAACGAAAGAAACACTCCCTGGCGCTTTGGTAAGTATTCCTGACCTCAAAGTTTCTGTAGTTACGGATGATAAAGGTTATTTTTCCTTTAGTAATATCCCGGAACGCGGAAAATTTCTGGTGGAT
>CAZFQV010000443.1:0-2043 GCA_964521175.1 uncultured Sphingobacterium sp. | reverse complement strand
CAAAAAGAAGATCCCGAAAAACGTACTTGGCCCCCGCGGCTAAGAGCGGACAAAAATTATATAATGATAGTTCTCTGTTTAATGAAAAAAATTAACTAATAAAACCATCCTTAAACCCCTCCTGATGCCCATATATATTAAACCCGGGCAATTTAAGAATTTTTGTAGTTTTGCGCCGGATCCTTTCCGGTATCAAAAACGATCAGCATGCGGAATCATTTCTCCAAATTCATCCTCTCCAACAGAATCATAGTTCTTGTATTTTTCTTTGTGGCAACCGGCTTCATGGCATGGAAAGCCAGCTCTGTTAAACTTTCTTATACGGGCAGCAAGATCCTGCCTGCCACAGATTCGGCTTTCATTAAATATAACGATTTTAAAAAAATATTCGGAGAAGACGGGAATATAATGGTTCTGGGGATCAGCTCCCCCGATATTCTGAAACGCGAACAATTTACCGACTGGCGAGAACTCACCCTTGAACTGCAAGAAATTGAAGGGATCAAACAGGTTCTCTCCTTAGGCAATTTGTATAACCTTTCAAAGGATACCGTCAATACCCGCTTTGTTTTAGAACAGTTAAGTCCGCGGCCGGTGCAGACCGATGCAGAGATGGACAGTCTTAAACAACAAATTTATTCCCTTCCCTTTTACGAAGGACTAATCTACAATAAAGAGACCCATGCCTCTTTGATGGCAATAAACTTTGATCCGAAGATATTAAACACCAGCCGACGAGCACCAATTATCAATACCATTACCCAAAAGGCGGAGGCTTTCAGTAAAAAGCATAATATACAGGTCCATTATTCAGGACTGCCTTTTATCCGGACAGCTACCAGTAAACTCGTGTCGAGAGAGTTTGTGCTATTTTTAGCCCTTTCGATTCTGGTTGCAGCAGTTATCTTATTTATTTTCTTCCGTCGCCTGTACCCCGTGATATTCCCGATTCTGCTGGTTATTGCAGGTGTGGTGTGGAGCCTTGGCACGCTGGTGATGTTCGGGTACGAGATTACCATGCTTACCGGTCTAATCCCACCGCTGATCGTCATCATCGGCATACCCAACAGTATCCTGCTACTGAATAAATATCATAACGAACTCAGAAAACATGGTGATAAGGCAAAGGCGCTGCATGTAACCATTCTGCGCATCTCCGAAACCACGTTGATAGCTAATATTACCGCCGCAATCGGCTTTGGCGTACTCTATTTTACCGGCAGCGCATTGCTGGTTGAATTCGGACAGGTTGCCGCAATTAATGTAATGGCGACCTGGTTCATCTGCTTGTGTCTTATCCCGATCATCTTTAGTTATCTTCCCGTGCCGAAGTTAAAAGCACAGGAAGAGCAAGATAAGGGCCTGCTCCACAGACTTTTGGTGGCCACTGACCATCTGGTGCATCACAAAAGCAAGCTAGTTTATTCGGCAACTATTTTAATCTGCCTGATTTCCATAATCGGTGTCTTAAAAGTTGATGTGAACGGCTACGTCGTGGACGATCTCCCCCAGAATTCGCCTATTAATCGGGATCTCAAGTATTTCGAAAAGAACTTTGAGGGTATCCTGCCCCTCGAACTGAGCATTGACACCAAACGAAAAAATGGCGTGCTGAACTTAACAACCATTAACCGGGTTGATCGCGTAGAAGAAATGATCTCCGCATATCCCGAATTTTCACGTTCGATATCTTTGAATAAAGCTCTGAAATATGCTTCACAGGCTTTCTATAATGGTGATCCGCAGTTTTACCGGATCCCGAATGATATGGAGAAGAATTTCGTGCTCAGCTACCTGGCAAATTCAGGCGGCAACTCAAATATGCTGAATGGTTTCATCGACAGCAATAAACAGGTGGCAAGGGTTAGTTTTCAAATGGCCGATATCGGGTCGGAACGAATGAACAGCATCCTTGAAGAACTTCAGCCTCGTATCGACTCCATCTTAAGCCCCGAACGATATAACGTATTGATCACTGGCTCGAGTGTCATTTTCTTAAAGGGCACTGATTATATGCTTAAGCACCTCGTAGAAAGTATCATC
>CAZFQV010000442.1:0-2044 GCA_964521175.1 uncultured Sphingobacterium sp. | reverse complement strand
CGCTCATTCCAAAAACCTGCTCCGTTTCGAGCTGAGACTCAGTGTTACCGGAGCCGTAGTGCCGCCACAGGACGAATCATTTGATATCACCAAGATCGGTTTGTCTGCACATGTTAAACCCACTGACCCTGCTAAAGTGATAACTCCTACCCTGGCGGGATCAAAAAAAGAAAGCGCACAATTAACGGTATATGATGATGCTAACAAACCGCTTGAAACATTCAGCCTGCCTACAGGAACGGGATTAACCCTGATACCTACTCCGCAGATTCAGGGAACTATCGGCCTTTCCAGAGGCATAGACGTTACCCTACGAGGCATGCCGAAGTTGAAACTTGGTGGCGACCTTGGCTCAGTAGGGATGTTTGGAGCAGGCATCAAACTAGAAGTGCTTCCTCTCATTTCGGGAACTTTAGATAGAGTTTTTCCTTTGGATCTCGCTGTTGCGCTTGGTTATAATGAATTCAATTACGAGGTAGGCTTAACAGTCAGGAAACCATCAGACGCCGACCCTGCCTCTTCTGACCAGAGCAATGATTTTTCAAACCAGCGCATGGACGCAAAATTTTCAGGAATCAATACGGAACTCATCGTCTCTAAAAAGCTGTTGATTTTTACCCCGTTCCTGAGCGTCGGATATAATTCTTCAAAGACCGATGTCGGTCTTAAAGGAAACTATCCGGTTGTCAACGGCTATACTGCACAGGGTCGGAAAACATACACGGTATATACCGACCCTGTTCACATCAACCAAACCGATATCAGCGGATTTAGAACTAACCTGGGATTTCAACTTAATCTGGCATTTTTCAGGTTATACGGCTCTTATAGCATGGCAGAGTATAACTCTTTTAACGGAGGAATTGGATTTGGCCTTGGTAAATAAGCTCCTATAATCGGTCTAAGCCATAGATAAGACCTAATGGATATTAATAGCCCGGTACAAGAGATCCACTCCTCTTTATTCAAGGAGAAGGATGTGAGAGTCTTTGTGAAAAGGGATGACATGATCCATCCTTTCATTTCGGGGAACAAATGGCGGAAGCTTAAATACATCCTGCAGGAAGCGGAAAATCAGCGGAAAAAACACCTGGTGACATTTGGCGGCGCCTACTCTAATCATTTATTAGCCACTGCCTGTGCATCGGCAAGTTCTGGTTTTACCTCTACCGGAATCGTCCGTGGTGAAGAGGTAGTGAATGATACGCTAATGCTGTGCAGGCTCTTCGGCATGCAGCTTCAATTTACCGATCGTAGCAGCTACCGGGACAAACCCTCTCTTTTCACGCAAAGTTTTGGTGACAACCCTGATGCGTTTTTTATCGATGAGGGAGGAGCGGATGGTAATGGCGTTCGGGGTTGCTCTGAACTAATTTCCGAACTGGATGAGCCATATGATCATATATTCTGTGCCGCTGGTACGGGAACAACTGCCGCCGGCATCATAAAAGGGGTAGAACAACAATCACTTAACACCCGATGCCATATCATCTCGGTTTTAAAAGGAGGCGAATTCCTGAAGGATGAAATTCAAAAATTCACTTGCCTACCCTTCGATCTTTATACCGACTATCATTTTGGAGGATATGCAAAAGCAGATTCAGAACTGTGGTCGTTTATTAAAACTTTCTGTAGCTCAACGGGTAGCCTCATTGAACCTGTTTATACCGGAAAAATGTTCTTTGCGCTGTATGATCTGGTTGCATCCGACCGAATTCATCCTGGCAGCCGCATCCTGGCTGTACATACGGGCGGCTTAACCGGCATTCACGGCATGCTTAGCAGATCAAACCGATAAATATTTGTCTCGTCCTCATGCCTCCCCATGTCACGACACGGGGTCTCCTCACTAAAGCTATAAAAACGCATTATGTACGAAATTTACGTAAAAACTAATCAGCAGATCGCGGAGCAGCTCAGAGAAAAGAAAACGTGCTCTCCCTATGCTCTCCCCGTGCCACGACACGGGGTCTCCTCACTAAAGCTATAAAAACGCATTATGTACGAAATTTACGTAAAAACTAATCAGCAGATCGCGGAGCAG
>CAZFQV010000441.1:0-2044 GCA_964521175.1 uncultured Sphingobacterium sp. | reverse complement strand
TAGTCTGAGCGTAACTCTTTGGAGCTACTCTCTAGATACATTTTATTCAGTCCACTGGTTCGCCGATTATACGCCGGAAAGAGGCGGCTTCTCGAACGGACGGCAAATTCGTTATGACATGGTAGAACATCTTATCGGCCGGTTTGAACCTGTTATTAAATGGAATGAACAATCACAATGTAATTATGCGGTATGGAGTAATGCGGGAACATATGAATACCTCTTCATAGAAAACGGCAAATCGCTCAAACCTAAACTCGATCTCTTGAAAAAATATAATCTCCGGGGTATTTCAGTATGGAGCTTAGGAGGGGAGGCCCCGGATTTTTGGTCGACATTAAAAAAGGGAACTAAGAAATTGTAATTTTTTCAAAAAGTTTATAGACTTCTCTAACCACAAAGTTAAAGGTTTTATTAATTGGACTTTAATCAACAAAATGAGTGTTCCTTTAAAAAAACGTAACGCATCTATTGACGTCATGCGAGGCTTAACAATGGTCATCATGATTTTTGTTAATGATTTGGGGTCGTTTGGCAGAGGAGCGATTTACACAGAACTTAGAGCAGAGGAATTGGGGTCTCTACGAGGGATCCCTGACTGGATAGGGCATATGAAAGCCGGGGTAGACGGCATAGGCTTAGCCGATGTTGTATTTCCGGCTTTTCTTTTTATAGTCGGGATGTCTGTCGTCTATGCAATTCAGAATCGCCAAAGTAAAGCGGAGAATTCGATTGGGAAGATCATTGCTTATATTACGATGAGGTCCTTAGCTCTGATAATTATGGGTACGTTTATAGCTAATGGGGCATACGTAAATCCCGATTCAAGTGTTCCGAGAGTGGTGTGGTACCCACTTATATGCGTCGCTTTTATTTTAATATGGAATGATTACCCCGAAATTGCTGAAAAAAGATTAACCTATTTCTTGCGTATTCTGGGGCTGATAATCCTAATTACCTTGTTTTTTGTTTTTCAACACGACAATGTGAGTCCGTTTAAAATACGCAGACTAGGAATTTTGGGGTCGATCGGCATAGCATATTTTATTTCGGCGCTGATAGTAGTATTTTTCAAGGATCTTCGATTAGTAATAATGTCCTGGATAATTTTTTGTCTATTAAGTATGGTAAAAATGACAGGATACTTTGATCATTCTGTCTTTTCCTTTTTGATTCGCAATGCAACGTTGATTGCATTCTCTCTCGGGGGTGTTTTATTATCTTTAATCTACCAATACTATAATAAACATGGTAAGAGTAAATGGATTATTCCGTTCTTTTTCGCTTATGCCGTACTCTTGTTTATCTTATCACAAGTTGCCCGATCGTTTTGGGCTGTATCCAAATTAGGCTCAACGCCGTCTTGGCTGTTTTTGAGTACAGCAATCGTCGTTGGTTTTTTCGCAATAGTCTATTGGCTTGTAGAGAAAAGAGGAAAGGGTCAATGGTTCAATTTTATTAAACCTGCCGGTACCGATACCCTGCTTTGTTATTTGATACCTTTCTTCATATATTTTGGCATTAGCTTATTCGGTTTGCAATGGCATCAAATATTCCTGACAGGTTACGTAGGATTACTGAAGTCTTTTCTGATCGCTATGACTTGTGTCTGGATAACGTTTTTCCTCAATAGGATAGGTATCCGCCTGAAGCTTTAATGCTAATCCGCCTATAAGCTAAATCTCAAAGGTCAGGACGGCAAACTTACTGCGCGACGATCTTAATCAGTGAACCTTGTGTTAGCTTATCGCTTAGATTCATGCCGTTAAGAATAGCCAGCTCCTCGAGACGCTTCTCGGGAGTTTTATAAGTTAAAAGTACGTCCCTTAGCGTTGCGGGTTTATTGACCGATTTTATTCTAACCCTCTCAGGCAGTTTATCGATTTTCTTTTTATCCTTAAGCTCTTTAAAATTTTTCATCGTCTGTACGAACAGAGGAGCGTAGGCATCAAAGTTATTAGTGGAGGACGCACCAAGGAACAAGTAAATCGAATTGTTATAGGCAATAAGATAAGAAAGTGTTCTAACCGAGGAAGCCTGTTGC
>CAZFQV010000440.1:0-2051 GCA_964521175.1 uncultured Sphingobacterium sp. | reverse complement strand
GAATGATCGGGACTGTAAAATTCTTAATTATATATTACAATAACGTTAATTTTTAACCAAGTATGGCTCAGTTAAACAATTGGTCAACAGACTCAGACTTTAACTTCTTCTCCCGATCCTTGTGCGTGACTTTCCGGACCTGACGTGGTAGGCTTCTCTGTATTGGCAGAGCTTACTGTTTTCTTTGTTGCCGTTTTAGCCGTCGTCGTTTTTTTCTGTGTGCCACGAGTTTTTGAAGCACCGGATTTAGCTGAGCTACCCGCTTTTCCTGAAGAAACTACTTTTGCAGACGCCTTGGCAGCAGGCTTGGCTGTTGAGGCTTTAGTTGCAGTCTTTCTTGCGGACGTGGATTTAGCTTTAGGCACTAGGGGCGTCTTAGCTGCGTCAGTAGTGGCGGCTTTCGCTTTGGCAGAAGGTGCGCTCTTTTTTACCTTCGCAGGCGATTTAGCCGCTGTCGGTGCTGTCTCTGTATTCGTTTTGTTCCCAGCCCCTTTGCGTGCAGGCGCTTTTGCTTTTTCCACTGCAGATCGGGCCGTCTTGGACGCAATTTTTTCAGCTTTTCCTGCCGCCGACACCAGCTTACGCTTTGATGAAGCTGCTTTCTTTTTAGACTTTTTAACCGGCTTTGATTTGCCCTCAAGCTTGTCTTCAACCGCCGTCTTAACCTCCTGGTACTTGTCTGCAAGCTTCTTGGCTAAAACTTTACTGGTCTTTTTGATTTCCTTGCTAAGCTTTTCCGCATCATGTCCTAAGCTCTTTAAAGATTCCATAAACTTATCGGAAATGGAGGCCTGTAGTTCCTTGGTGACTGCACGCTTAGTGTTTTTCTTTACCGCACTTTTCTTGGCGGATTTCTTGGATGTTTTTGCTTTATTTGCTTTCATAGTGTCCGATTTCTAACGGTAACTAATTTATATTGATTTAATTAAATATATTAACAAAAGTTTAATTAACCCATAAAGAATAATAACTATGCCAACATTTGATATTGTAAGTAAAATTGACGGACAGACGCTCGACAATGCTATAAACACGGCTAAAAAAGAAATCCTAAATCGTTATGATTTTAATGACTCAAAAAGCAGTATTGAACTCGATAAAAAAACAAACGAAATAACCATTATTACAGAGAATGATATGCGTTTGAAGGCAATACAGGATTCAATCATTTCGCGAATGGTAAAACATAACCTTGATCCGGGCAGTATGGATCTGGGTAAGGAGCAGTACGCATCAGGGAATATGCTCAGGAAAGAAATTAAGATCAAAGAAGGCATAGATAAAGAGGCCGCTAAAAAGATCGTTAAAAAGATCAAAGATAGCGGGTTAAAAGTTCAGGCCTCGATTATGGATGATCAGGTCCGGGTACAGGGCAAAAAGATCGATGATTTGCAGGCGGTCATCACCTTATGTCGTCAAGAGGACTTCGGGCAGCCACTACAATACATTAACATGCGATCCTAAAGATCATCGTTTTGCTTAAACGGTTTTGACATACTTCGTATCATACTCGTCAATATCCATAATATAGCCGTTCTGGATTAAAAATTCGAACAGATGCTTGGCTTCGTGTGAAACTGGCATATTCCGGGTAGTAATGATCTGGTTATTCTTCTTGTCAAGGTATGGATAAGCATACAGTTTTGCTTTGTTACTAAACAAATCACTGATGTAGGCAAGCAACTCGTCTGTATAATTTTCACCATAATTCTCGGAATTGAAGATATTCCGTAAATTGGCAATATTTGTAGAAATTCCAACGCTGTTTGGATTACATCGCGATAGATATTGAGCGAGTTTGTGATTGCGTGCAAAATCTGAAACGATCACATAATTTCCTGTGTTACATAACTCTTCTGCGCGGCGTGCCAATTTATCAAGTTCCTCATTTTCAATTTCCGACTTATTGTCCAGAAAATTGGTCATCAGGATTTCTATTAGAACAACTATATTTTTATCATTCACTTTCTGTGACCTCTTAAACTTCTCCACAGCACGATTAAACAAGTCGAAGTTTGGAGTGGATTTTTGTCCGTATTTGGTACGCAGAA
>CAZFQV010000439.1:0-2065 GCA_964521175.1 uncultured Sphingobacterium sp. | reverse complement strand
TTGTAGTACGGGAGGCTTTGAGATTATCCGTCAGGGAAAAGGAATAGTGGAGGTCTAGTCCATGTTTACGCTTAACGTAATCGCTATATTCATGCGACTATCAATGTTAAACTCAGCCCAGACAATCGTCGACGCTCTAAATACCTATCCGTTTTCCCTGATAGAAGCAAGAAAATCTCCAACATTCAAGAGTGCATTCTCGGCATCCAAAAATTTCACGAATGCACTTCCTACAATGGCACCACGCGTAAATTCTGCTGCTTTATTAAAGCTCTTTCTGTCCGAGATCCCAAAGCCGATCATAACTGGATTCTGCAGATCCATATCCTTTATCCTTTTGAAATAAGCTTCAGCATCGACCGAAACATCAAGATTTTTCCCGGTAGTAGAGGAAGAGGACAAGAGATAAATAAATCCATTGCTCAACTGATCTATTCTACGTATCCGTTCTGCAGAAGTTTGAGGTGTAACCAAAAAAACATTGCTAAGCTTATTATCAATGAAATAGGGTTTATAAAGCGTTTCATACTCAACCATGGGAAGATCTGGAACAATAACACCATCTACCCCAACTTCCGATGCCATCTTACAGAAATTCTCGACTCCGTATTGCATAACAGGATTTAAATATCCCATCAGTAGGACAGGAATAGAAATACGTTTCCGCAGATCTTTCAGTTGTTCAAATAACACTTTTAAGTTCATCCCATTTTTTAGCGCAGTCTGGGAGCTATTCTGGATCACCGGGCCATCAGCGAGGGGATCGGAATAGGGAAATCCAATTTCAATAAAATCAGCACCCGCCTTTTCAAGAGCCTCAGCAACATCAAGCGTACTTTCGAGACGCGGATAACCTGCGGTAAAATAAATGGATAATATGGGCTCTTTTTTCGTTTCAAAAAGTTCGTTCAGTCTGTTCATTATTATGGCTGCCTTTAAAGATTGAAATATTTCATATAGTTGTCCAGATCCTTGTCGCCACGACCGGATAAACAAATCACCACAGTTTCGTCACCTTCGAATTTCATTTTCTCAAGTTGTGCAAATGCGTGCGCACTTTCTATCGCTGGAATAATCCCTTCGAGTTCGGCCAGTAATCTGCCTGCCTGCATGGCCTCATCGTCGGTAATACTCGTGTATTCCGCACGTCTATTTTTGAACAGATGAGCATGCTGCGGTCCAATACCCGGATAATCAAGCCCTGCTGATATTGAGTAGGGTTCTACCACCTGCCCATCATCAGTCTGCATTAATATCGAGCGACTGCCATGCAATACTCCTTCTCTTCCCAACTTGGTGGTCGCTGCTGATTCGCCGCTATCCACACCTAATCCCGCTGCTTCAACTGCAATCAGCCTGACCCCTTCCTCGTCGAGGAAGTGATAAAACATCCCCATGGCATTACTTCCTCCTCCTACACAGGCCATTACAATATCTGGCCTGGATGATCCCGTTTTTTCCTTGAGCTGCAGCTTGGTCTCCTCAGATATAATCGCCTGGAATCGTGCTACCATATCGGGATAAGGATGAGGCCCTACAACCGAGCCTATTATATAATGGGTATCTACAGGATGATTGATCCAGTCGCGCAAGGCTTCATTTGTAGCGTCTTTCAGAGTACGGCTCCCCGAAATCGCCGGAATAACCTTCGCCCCCATCATTTTCATTCTGGCCACATTGGGTGCCTGGCGGGCTATGTCCACCTCACCCATATAAACAATACATTCTAGGCCTTTTAACGCACAGACAGTGGCAGTGGCCACGCCATGCTGTCCGGCACCGGTTTCTGCAATGATTCTTTTTTTACCGAGTCGCCCGGCGAGCAGAATCTGCCCGATCGTATTGTTTATCTTATGTGCACCGGTATGATTAAGATCCTCTCTTTTCAAATATATATTTGCTCCATAGCGCCCTGATAAACGTTCTGCATAATATAAGGGTGAAGGTCTACCCACATAGTCTTTCAACAGCCGCTGAAATTCCTCCTGAAAGACAGGCTCATACATAATCTCCAAATATCGCGTACGTAACTCCTCAATATTAGGGTAAAGCATTTCGGGAATAT
>CAZFQV010000438.1:0-2073 GCA_964521175.1 uncultured Sphingobacterium sp. | reverse complement strand
GCCGTTTTATATTGTACTAGTGACATATCATCGACCATCTCGGTCGTATTTCCCGCTCCAAACCAGTTGATAATTTCTAAATAGGGGTTTGCAGACTTAGACTTCTTTAGTTTTTCTGGGTCTGGAAAATAAGTGATCATTAGCGTCCTGATCGCTTTGCCAAGGAGAATATTTGCTACTTTCGCAGGCCCCTCAAGCTCGCCTTCGTAGACTAGCTCGATCTTGCCAGTGATTGCCGGAATTACCCCTAGAAAATCGGATATACGAACGAATGTTCTTTCTTCATCATTTAGCAACATTCTTCGTTCCGCATTACTCACAAGATTCTCAAAGGCTGATATAGTTAAACGTGCTGAAACTCCGGATTTTTTGTCGATATATTCAGATTCGCGAGCTTCAAACGCGATTTGCTCAACAAGGTCTTTAACCAAGCCATCGGCTTCGATCTGCAGCCGTTGTGATTCGGTAAGCTTAGCTTCTTGCTGAGTAATCTTTCTCGAGATCTCCACAGTTCTCGGGTAGTGAGTGAGAATCTGACTTTCAATTCTGTCTTTGAGTGGGGTAACTATAGCTCCTCGATTTGTATAATCCTCCGGATTGGCTGTAAATACAAATTGCAAATCCAAGGGTAGCCTTAACTTAAAACCTCTGATCTGAATATCTCTTTCCTGAAGGATATTGAATAAAGCGACTTGTATTCTGGCTTGTAAATCCGGCAGCTCGTTGATCACGAAAATACCACGATGGGCACGCGGAATAAGTCCAAAATGAATAACACGCTCATCGGCATAGGTTAGCTTTAATGTGGCAGCCTTGATAGGGTCTACATCCCCTATCAGGTCGGCGACGGTTACATCCGGAGTGGCGAGTTTCTCGGTATATCGATTTGAGCGATGAAGCCATGCTACCGGAGCATCATCACCTTTGACTTCAAGAATATGATGGCCATACCAGGACACTGGGTTTAGCGGATCTTCGAATAACTCAGAGCCTTCAAGATAAGGGATATACTCATCCAAAAGGTTAATCATTAAACGTGCAATACGGGTTTTAGCCTGACCACGTAATCCCAAAAGAAGGATATTATGCTGTGAAAGTATAGCAGTTTGAAGATCTGGAATGACCGTGTCTTCATAACCGATAATGCCGGTCAGTTCTGCATCCTTGTTTTTTAACTGCTTGATTAGATTTTCTCGTAACTCTTCCTTTACGGAACGCGATGTATATCCCGATTCTTTAAGCTCCTTTAATGTTTTTATCTGCAACTTATCCATTGTACTATCTTACGGTTCTTCTCCTGTTCTTAATGTAATCTTCGAATATATATTCGCCCAGACCCTTGAGGGAGCTGTAAAATGCTTTCCCACCATTAATTTCGGTAAACTGGCGAACAAACTGCTGCAGATATGGATCCCGGGCGATCATAAAGGTAGTAATCGGAATACCCAATCGCTTACATTGTGCCGCCATATTTAAAGTTTTATTGACCACCTTGCGATCCAGGCCAATACTGTTCTTGTAATACTTGTCACCCTCTTTTAGACAGGTCGGCTTACCATCGGTAATCATAAAGATTTGTTTATTATGAGTTTTGCGCCGTCGTAAAAGATCCACAGCTAACTCCAGGCCCGCATAAGTATTGGTATGGTAAGGTCCGACTTGCAGATAAGGTAATTCTTGAATGGTGATAGGCCAAGCATCATTACCGAAAACGACGATATCCAGTGTGTCTTTCGGATAGCGGGTACGGATCAGTTCTGCCAGTGCCATAGCAACCTTTTTGGCTGGTGTTATACGATCTTCGCCATACAAGATCATTGAATGCGAAATATCAATCATCAGGACAGTAGAAGTAATGGTTTTATAGTCTTTTTCTTCAACTTCCAGGTCTTTTTCTGTCATAGAAAAATCGCCGATACCATGACTGATTTGGGCGTTATGGATAGAGGCAGTCATATCGATTTGATCCAGATCATCGCCGAACTGGTATTCCCTACGGTCTGCGTTTTTTTCATCGCCTAAACCTGATATATTCGTGTTATGATTACCCTTCCCTGATTTTTTGAGCTTTCC
>CAZFQV010000437.1:0-2106 GCA_964521175.1 uncultured Sphingobacterium sp. | reverse complement strand
TGGAGTATAAAAGACTCCCTTTTGGTGATTATAAAATCACCGTGTCGAATAAAGATGGGTGGTATGCACCGGAGATGCGCATAGTGCATAACGAGAAAAAAACCAGAATCGATCTTTCATTGAAACAAACAGGTACGCTTAAAGGCAAGGTGAGCTATATCATTAATGAGTTTAGCTATGAGATTAACCGAAACTTACAAGGTTTAACAGTCGTAGCCATTGACGAAAGAAACGTGCGCTATATCACAAAAACTAACGATGAAGGGGAGTACGTATTTTTCCTGCCAATTGGAAGCTATGCGCTGAGTATTGATAAAGCCGATCTTTCTCCAGAGGTTGAACAAGTGAAGATCCCCAATAGAATGGTGCTTGATCCCCAGGTTACGCGTATCGTAAATATTGATCTGGAAGTAAAGGCCAGACAAATCGAAACTAAAAAATTCATCTCTCCTAACTCGCCGAGAAAGAAATAAAGACAATGTTATGACGAGCTATTTGCAAATAAGCATAACTATTATATTCTTACTGCGTATACGAAGGGGTCATGAAGGTCCCCGTATTTTTTTTGAGTGCGTTTCTTAGTTGCTTTACCTTCGTATCGAATGCTCAGTCTCGGAGTACAGATATTAACATTTATCTGTCTGAAATTCTAAGTATAAAAGTGATGCCAACCCCTGGTACTGATGAAGTTTCACAGCAGACAGAAACACTAACTTTTAATGAACTCAAGCTATTTAATCCCCAGGCAGTACAAGTAGACAAGTATGATTCCCGCCATATCATGCCGGGAGTTTATTCTGAAAGAGGGGATCTTATCAATACGTTTTATCGTGTAGACTCAGTGCAACTAACTGATAATAAGATAGTTATGTCAGAATTTACTGAACGGAGTATGGAACAGCTGGAATCGCCTCCCCTCATTATCTACCACGTTTATCCATTATAAACATTTATTCCTGTTTTTATTCCAGATTTTTTTAGAAAAGATCCTATCTTATCACTGATAAAAACGCGTTAAGATGTTTTTAAGGAAAAAGATTCTTTTATTGACTTCCCTGGCATTTATGATGCTGGCCCTGACCAGTGCTAAACCATTGCCAAAGTTCAAAGTTCTTGCGTTTTATACCGCAAAAAATGATCAGGCACATATTAGTTTTGTAAAAGAGGCACTAAACTGGTTTCCCACAATGGCTGCAAAAAATAAGTTTTCGTTCGATGCTACCAACAATTGGGATAATATGAACGACAGTCTGTTGTCGAACTACCAGATCGTCATTTTTCTGGATACAAGACCAGAGAAGCCTGAACAGAGAGCGGCTTTTCAACGGTTTATGGAAAATGGTGGAGCTTGGATTGGCTTTCACTTTTCGGCTTTTACATTGACGCCTTCTGCGTATCCACAAAACTGGGACTGGTATCATAACACATTTCTAGGCTCAGGAGAGTATGTAAGTAATACCTGGCGGCCTACTTCAGCCCAGCTGAAGGTAGAAGTTCCCGAGCATAAGGTTGTTAAAGGCCTGACATCAGTGTTCCAGGCATCGCCCAATGAATGGTATCGATGGAAAAATGACCTGAAGGCTAACCCCGATATACAAATTATCTTGTCCATTGATCCATCCAGCTTTCCGTTGGGAACGGGCCCCAAGACGAATGAAATATGGTATGAAGGATATTATCCGGTGGTGTGGACCAACATCAGATATAAGATGCTATATCTCAACATGGGTCATAACGATATTGACTATGAGCATAAACTGGATACTACGAATCGAACATTATCGTTTACATTTGCTAACAGAACTCAGAATAAATTGGTACTTAATGCACTGAAATGGCTGGGTGCTAAAAACAGGCAGCGATTAGAATGAGGATATTCCTAATTATACTTTTGTTCGCTTTGGGCATGTCCGCCTGGGCTCAGGATAATATCGTTCTTGAGAATGGTCAAAACTATGATGCGTCAAAGGTTTTACCCCTCATCGATTCTTTATACACCGGCAATGATCAACTTATTACGTTCCGGATAAAGATGACAGATAAGCCAGATGAAAAGTCAGATTATTTTGTACTTAGTCGCAAAGGGAACACTTTTAAGACTTTTCG
>CAZFQV010000436.1:0-2106 GCA_964521175.1 uncultured Sphingobacterium sp. | reverse complement strand
CTTCTTCGGCCAGAAAGAAATCGAACATTTTTCGATGGCTATGAAAACCATTCCCGAAGCTCTTGATCTTAGAAGTTTAATCCTGCAAAACCTGGAAGAGGCTTTAATTGAATCCGACCCGGTGGCCAAAAGCTCTTTGCTTAATTTCGCTGTCGTTGGGGGTGGCCCAACGGGTGTTGAATTGTCAGGAGCTTTGGCCGAATTAAAAAAACACGTACTGGCGACGGACTATCCTGAGCTTAAAATGGAAGAGATTAAGATCTACCTCATCGAAGGATCCGATCAATTGTTGGGGGTAATGTCAGCTCAGGCATCCGCAAAAGCAAAGGAATTCCTGGAAAAGATGGGAGTTAATGTACTCACGGATGTGCGGGTAGAAGGCTATGATGGGAAGGTGATCAGACTATCTAATGGCCAGGCAATTAATACCAAAAATGTTCTTTGGTCGGCGGGTGTTAAAGGTGCTGTGCCCGATGGCATACCTGCTGAGGCTATTACCCGTGGTAATAGAATCCTTGTGGATCCATATAATCGCGTCGCCGGGCAGGATAGTATCTTCGCTATAGGAGATGTCTCGGCGCAAATTACTGAAGAAAACCCGAATGGACTTCCTGGTGTTGCTCCGGTAGCTATACAACAGGGGAAGCATCTCGCAGCCAATATCAGGAGATACATCAATCATGAAGAGCCTGAGCCTTTCAAGTATTTCGATAAAGGATCGATGGCTACTGTCGGCCGAAACAAGGCTGTCGTAGATATCGGCAAAATACGTTTCCAGGGGGTATTTGCCTGGTTTGTGTGGATGTTTGTTCACCTAATGTCGCTGGTAGGATTCAGGAATAAGGTGGTTACCTTTGTGAACTGGGTTTGGAGTTACTTCAGCTATGACCGGGGAACAAGGCTGATCATCAGAAGATTTGATCGGGAATCTATGAAAGAAGATCCCTCATCAAAATAAAAGGCGGCAAATCATTAGGTATGGTGAAAATTATTGAATGTCCCAGAGACGCAATGCAGGGTCTTACCCGATACATCTCTCCCACACTGAAAGCCGATTATATCAACCTCTTGCGGCAGGTCGGATTTGACACCGTTGATTTCGGAAGTTTCGTATCGCCGCATGCTATTCCACAACTCAGAGATACGGCTGAAGTGCTGGAAAAGCTGGATATCCCGGCGGGCTCTTCTAAACTCCTGGCCATCGTAGCCAATACGAGGGGGATAGAGGAAGCCGTAAAATATGAACAGATCCACTACCTGGGATTTCCGTTCTCCATCTCCGAAACTTTTCAGCTGCGGAATACGAATTCGGGTATCGAAAAATCACTCGATACAGTTAGACTACTTATAGAAGCCTGCAATAGATCCGGCAAGCAAGCTGTGATCTACCTCTCAATGGCTTTTGGAAACCCCTATGGAGAAGAATGGAATATCGAGATCGCCGGGCAAAAGACTGCTGATCTCGTCGGCTGCGGTGCGAAGATCATCGCCCTTTCAGATACTACCGGAGTTTCTACCCCCGAAAACATAGAAAGACTATTTCCCTATCTGAGTGAAGCCTTCCGGGATGTGGAATTTGGCGTGCACCTGCATAGTAATCCGGCTACCGCAAATGAAAAGATTGAGGCGGCGTGGCGAAGTGGCTGTCGAAGGTTTGATTCGGCCCTGGGAGGCTTCGGCGGCTGTCCCATGGCAACTGATGCCCTGACAGGAAATATTGCCACTGAGGGCCTTATTTCTTTCCTGGAGGCAAAGGAAGAACCTACCGGGCTGGATATGGCTGCACTGAAGAAAGCACAAACGGTTTCTTCACGGATATTTAATAACGCCTGACCTGATCCCCGTGCAGGACCATTTTATAATGCCTGACCCCCGCCTCTTCAAATTCAGCTCCCTCCTTTACAAACCCAAACTTTTCGTATAAGCCCATCGCCGGTACACACCTGCGCAAGTGAAAATAATTATTCCTATGGGTTCAATATAATATACTATTGCAGATATAATTGCTGATATTACTTTTTCAATAAAGAAACGGCGGTCAACTCAGAAGGCTATCTCAGTACCATTTTATAATGTCTGATTCCTGCTTCTTCAAACTCATCCCCT
>CAZFQV010000435.1:0-2130 GCA_964521175.1 uncultured Sphingobacterium sp. | reverse complement strand
ACTATCCGTATCGATAATAGCCTGATTCAATGCATTCATCAGCTGAATAACATATTCATCCGTTTTACTCTGTCCTTGCAGATCATGACTGAAAACAATACACGCTATAAAGACCAAACAATTTCTAAACATATTTTAGTTCTTAGAGAGTTCCGGACCTCGTTCTGTTTTCTCTGAAATCGACTTCTTACTCCAGTAGGAGGCCAGAATAGATCCGGTAATATTCATCATCGGCCCGAAGATCATAGGAGCTAAACCCACCGTGCCCAGCTTACCCAGGCCATAGGCTAAGCCTTTGGCCATCCCTCCGTTTTGCATCCCAACGGTAATGGCGATCGTCCGACAGTCCCGTTCATCCATCTTGAGCATTCGGGCTAGCCAATAACCCGAACTATAGCCAAACATATTGTGTGCAAAGACAAACAGCAAGAGTATCGGCCCTACCCTCAGTAAGCTATCGCGACCCATGGCCGTAACGATGATGATGATAAAGGCAATGCCAAACATGGATACCAGGGGCATGATTTTCTCCAGAGCTTTGGCGCTCTTACTCAGAAACTCGTTAAACAGTAAGGCCAGGCCGATCGGCAAAATCACCATCTTCATAATGTCCCACATCATATCCAGCACATTAATCTCTAAATATGAGCCCGCTAACACCTTCATGAAAATCGGGGTCAGGAATGGAGCAAAAAGCGTAGTGGCCGCCGTGATGGTAATCGACAGCGCCACGTTAGCTTTGGCCAGATAGGCAATCACATTCGAGGCCACTGCCCCGGGAACACAGCCAATCAGAATCATGCCTGCAGCTATTTCAGCAGGAAAGTTGCTCAGACTGGCCAATGCCAGGCCAATCAACGGCATCAATATAAACTGGCCCAAAACTCCGATCAGAACACCCTTAGGTGACTTGAAAATACCCAAAAAATCACGGTAGCTCATCGTCGTGCCCATACCGAACATGATCAATTGAATAAGAGGAGTAATTAAATTGGACGTATTATAACCGCTGATGCTTAAAAAATACTGCGGGAAAATCAATGCAGTAGAAACCACCGCAACAATCATAATCGGATAGGCAAAGCCCTTCAGAGATTTAAGGCCGCGCACGCCGATGGCCAGCGACACAATTCCTACAATAAGAAAGGGTTCGGCATGCCGCGGAGTATCCAGCAAATAGAGCACCAACGAGCTAAGCAAACTCAAAACTCCAAGAGCCAATAATATTTTAAATATAGGTTTCATAAGCAAGGGATTGGCCAATTACCAGGTTCTTTTCAACAAAAACTGATCTAACTGCGATCGGGTGATTCTTCGCTCCGCCGGATTCTTCTCCAGCCATTTAAGATACTCCACTCTGACGGGATCAGTCCACTGCGTATCCACCTGCTCTGCCTTATAAATCCCCTTACTGATCATCTCATGGCCAAAGCGATCTTTCGAGTCAATAAATTCAGCAGTGGAAATCACCAGTTCCGCCATATGTGCAGGAATGAAAACAACGCCCGCCCGACCTGCAATCACTAAATCGCCAGGCAAGACGATCGCCCTACCGATCGTAATCGGCGTGTTTAATCCCATCAAAACAACCCCCTGTAAGAACTGAGGATCAAAATCCCGAACAAAGGCATTGAAACCCTTGATCTCAGCCAAACCATCCACATCACGGGCGAAACCGTTAAAAACTACCCCATTACCCGAGTTCTTGTAAATCACATTCCCCAAATTGTCCCCCATCAGTGAGCCTACACGACCGGCATTGTCAGCCACATAAACATCGCCCTGACTCAGCATATTGATAGGCCAATGTAAATGACGACCCTTGCGACCCTCGCTGGCCGCACGATCTACAATATTCTTCTCTACATCAGGACGAATGGGCATAAATGCCGCGGTCAAGGCCCGGCCAACAACCCTGACATCCTCATGCAGAATCTTCCAATTCCGTTCATACTGATATAAGTAGCCCTCATTATTCAGAATCTGCCACACCTCCTCTATGCCAATGGCCCGCGCTCGATTCACCAATTCATCCGGAATTCGAGGACGGCCGTCCTCAAAACGATCACCTTTCCAGGCAGATGTTAAAAAAATTAATTCCTCACGAGGAATCGTTTGAGAGAAAGCAGA
>CAZFQV010000434.1:0-2133 GCA_964521175.1 uncultured Sphingobacterium sp. | reverse complement strand
GATTGTCGGTATTGCCAGTAAACACATAGGTCAGTACTCCTGCGAAAACCATCTGAATTACGCTGAATGCATAACTTACGAACATCGCGACATAAAAATACCCGGGCTCTCTCTCAAACTTAAGGTTACAGTGCGGGCAATTGTCATTCATTTTTTGTGTGTTAAACCCGTACATTGAATTGGCAAACATATTGCCTCTTCGGCATCTCGGACATTTAGCATTAATCATGGCATAAAATGCCGGGATCGATTGAGCTTCCTCTTTTTCTATAGTATACTTCATTTTATATATTAGTTTTCTGGTACATAATGTCAGGGCCTTTATCCCTTCGTTTGAATTAGTTGCTGTGTTTTTCTGAACTCTTCCGGCTTAAGCCCGACATGGCGCTTAAAAGCTTTGGTGAAATACGAATTATCGGTAAAATTCAGGAGATCAGAAATCTTCGAGATCGACAATTCGGGATTAATTAAAAGCCGCTTCGCTTCCAAAAAAACCCGATTTCTGATCACTTCTCCCGCTGACAAACCTAACAGATCATTGCATAAGGCGTTCAAATGGTTTGGTGTAATATAAAGCAATTCAGCATAGTCTTTCGGTAATTTAAGGGTCCTATAATTTTGCCCTATCAACTTCTGAAAGTTCTTTAGAAGCATATAATTGTAAGAGGAAGAAAGAGCGGCGTCAGTATTCGGGTTAAGCCGGGATACCAATACAAAAATTTTTATCAGTATAAGTCTGATCATGGTCAGTGTAAAAGCACTCGATTCATCATTTTCCCGAATCAACTCTTCAAAAAGACCCAATAACCTATCCTGCTGATCGATCGGTATCTGAATAACCGAATCACCGGCTTCTCCCCTAAAAAAATTAAAATCTTCTATAAAATCCGGCCTAAGTAGAAAAGACTGGAACAAATCGGAAGAAAAATTTACCACATACCCATCAACGCGGCCCCCGAAATTCCAGCTATGAACCTGGCCTGGCATCATGAAATATATCTGAAATGGTTTTATCGTAAATGTTTCGAAATCGATCGAATGAGTACCTCTACCTTCTGTAAACAGAATAAGATGGTAGAAATTGTGGCGATGAAGTTTGTAAAGATCTTTATGGGTATGGTAATAGGAAGCAAAGCGCTCTATTAATATACTATCCTGCTGACACTCAGACACGGATTCTATATCATAAACCGGAATAATTGCTTTCATGATACAAAGTTAATCAATGGACAAACGAACAAATGGTATGTTCCACGGAATTAATGGTATTATTTACGTATTAATTAAAGTCTAACCGGATTTATTGATAAAAACCAGGGTTTACCCACTTCTATTTATGGAGGCGCTCCCTTGTTGATAATCGCTTGCCACTATCCCGGTTTCATGTAAATTTATGTATACTTTTAACACTCGCGACTGAATTCTTTGTTACTTTTACCTCGGTTGTGTAAGAAAGAGTTTTATACTCTGCATTAATCAGCACAATTCTCTATTTCATGAATTAAGCAATAAATAGCAACAAAAAATACAGTTAATGAATAGTTTTTTTGCAAGAAAGTTTGTCGTTCAGGGGATTTTCATCGCTACGACTCTCATTATACTTGCGCGTCTGTTTTATATTCAGGTGATCAGCGACGAGTACTTACTTTCTGCAGAAAACAATGTGATTCGCCGACTCATCATCTATCCTGCACGCGGAATTATTCTCGACAGACATGAAGAGATTCTTGTACAGAATGAACCAGTTTATGATTTAATGGTTATTCCCCGTGAAGTAAAATCCTTTGATACCCTTGAATTTTGCAAACTGATCGGGATTGATAAAGCAGGATTCGATCGACGTTTCAAAAAGGCCAAGTCGTATTCACCTTATAAGGCTTCTATTTTTGAGAAGCAGCTGTCTGTGGTAGTATATGCGACTTTTCAGGAAAGGCTTTCTGATTTTGCCGGCTTTTTTGTTCAGAATCGAACGGTCAGACGCTATCCTGACAGTATAGGGGCACATTTTTTAGGCTATATCGGTGAGGTCAATGAAAATGTAATCAAAAGCTCCCATGGCTTTTACAGTCAGGGAGACTATCATGGGATCACTGTGATAGAAAAATCTTATGAGGATCTTCTGCGTGGACAGCG